>JBAPVZ010000481.1:0-2228 GCA_049283435.1 Candidatus Dormiibacterota bacterium | reverse complement strand
GAGCCGGTGCGCCGCCGCGGCGCCGCCTGCCGCGCGCTCGTTCTGCGGCACGCGCTCGGCGCCAGCGCCGAGCTCGGCCTGCCGTTCCAGCTCCACACGGGCTTCGGCGATTCCGATCTGCGGCTCGGCGAGGCGAACCCGCTCCTGCTCGAGCCGCTGCTGCGCACACCGGAGGGCGAGGCGGCGCACGTCGTCCTGCTCCACGCGTCCTACCCGTGGCACGAGGAGGCCGGGTATCTGGCGGCGACGCGGCCGAACGTCTTCGTCGACTTCTCGCTCGTCGAGCTCTTCACGCCGGCGACGGCGGCCGACCGGCTGCTGCGCATGCTCGATCTGGCGCCGGCCGACCGGATCCTGCTCGGCACCGACGCCCACGGGATGCCGGAGACGTACTGGTTCGCAGCCCGCGTCCTGCATGACGCGTGGGCCGAGGTCCGGCGCCGTCTCGGGTCGCTCGGCGCACGCGGAGCCTGGCTCGACACGGTCGAGCGGCGACTCTTCGCCGTCAACGCGGTCAATCTGTACGGGTTGCCCCCATCCACCACCACACCGGAGCGATGCGAACGATGAGCAATTACTTCTCGGACAGCGGCTCGGCGGTCGACACGCCGGCGACCTGGGTGACGGTCGACGACGTCGCCGCGCTCGACATGGGCCCTGGCCTCGCGTTCCGTCCGACGGTCGGGCAGAATCTGCTCGTCAACGTCGTCGACTTCGCGGCGAACACCCACGCGCCGCGCCACTACCACGACGAGGAGCAGGCCTGCTACGTGCTCCAGGGCGAGCTCGACTTCGAGATCTCCGGGGAGCGGCGGCGGGTCGGCGCCGGCTCGATCGTCGTCATCCCACCGAACGCGCCCCACGAGGTGTGGTCGCACGAGTCGGGGGCCAAGGTGATCGACATCTTCTCGCCGCCCCGCCAGGCGCTGCTCGAGATCGTCCGCGCTCAGCGCGGCTGAGCGGTAGGAGGCCGGGATGGGACCGACGGACGAGAGCTTCGTGCAGCGCCACGGCCTGCACACGCCGGCGCAGCTGGCCGGCGCCGAGCAGGTGCTGCGCGAGGTCGAGGGCCGCGACCTGCGGACGATCCGCGTCCTCTGGGTCGACCAGCACGGCGTGCCTCGCGGGAAGTTCGTCTCGCCGGCGACGTTCCGCGGCTCGCTCACGAACGGGCTCGACCTGTCTGGCGCCGTGATCAACCTCGACTCGGCGAATCGCGTCTTCGCAGCCGCCTTCGCGGAGGGCGGCGGCGTCGGCATCGCAGAGTTGACGGGGTTCCCGGACGTCGTGATCGTTCCCGATCCGGCGACGTTCAGGGTCCTCCCGTGGACCGATCGCACGGGTTGGGTGCTCGCGGACGCCTACTTCTCGAACGGCCGTCCCCATCCGCTCGACGGCCGTGGCATCCTCCGCCGTCAGCTTGCCGAAGCGGAGCGGCTCGGTTTCGATTACCAGGCCGGCCTCGAGGTCGAGTTCTACCTCCTGGCGCGGGACCCGGGGCGGATTGCGGCGCACGACCTCGGGCAGCCGCCCGCGCCGCCCCCGGTCAGCGTCCTCCAGCACGGCTACCAGTTCCTCTCCGAGGTGCGGCTGGCGGCGCTCGACGCCGTGCTGATCCCGATCCGTGACGCACTCCTGGAGCTGGGGTGCAATCTTCGGTCGTTCGAGGACGAGTGGGGCCCGGGTCAGGTCGAGGCGACGTTCGCGCCCGAGGGCGGCCTGTCGGCGGCGGACGCGATGACCCTCTTCCGGACGACCGTGAAGCAGGTCGCTGCGCAGCACGGCGTGCTCGCGACGTTCATGAGCTGGCCCGCCCTGCCCGACGTTCCCTCGAGCGGCTGGCACCTGCACCAGTCGCTGCTGCGCGACGGCCGAAACCTGTTCGCAAGCGAGACCGAGACGCTGTCGGAGACGGGACGCCAGTTCGCGGCCGGCATCCTGGAGCACGCCGTGCCGATGACCATCTTCACGACGCCGACGATCACCGGGTACAAGCGCTACCGTCCCTACTCGTTCGCGCCCGACAACGTGAACTGGGCGATCGAGAACCGGGGCTCGATGCTTCGCGTGCAGGGCGGCCCGGGCGATCGCTCGACGCACCTGGAGAACCGGCTCGGCGAACCGTCGGCGAACCCGTACCTGTACGTGGCCGCGAACGTCGCCGCCGGCCTCGACGGCATCCGCCGCGGCCTGACGCCGCCGCCGATGTCCGGGCCCGACCCCTACGC
>JBAPVZ010000480.1:0-3738 GCA_049283435.1 Candidatus Dormiibacterota bacterium | reverse complement strand
GCATCGCCCTTGGTCGGTCGCGCGCGAGGCCGCCGATTCGACGCCATGAGGTGCAGGCCGGCGTCTGGTGGTGGAGCTGCCGCGGCGTGCCGTGTCACCGAGCCCTGGGCCCCGCGTCGACGATCGACCGTACCTGACCGACCGCCGCCGTCACGAGGAACCAACGCCAGCTCTTGCGAACCCACACCATCCATCTGCCGAACCTTCGAGCCATGCTCTGGCACGGCGGCAAACACCTGCTGGAATCTGCCCTCGTCCCTGCCGGCCTGTTCTACCTGCTGCTGACGGTCGCCGGGTTCGGCTTCGGCGTCGTCGCCGCCCTCACCTGGTCGCTCGTCGCGATCGGGTTCCGGGTCGCTCGCCGCAAGCCGATCCCCGCGGTGCTGCTCGTGACGACCGGTCTGCTGATCGCGCGGACCGTGGTCGGGCTGATGACCGGCAGCGTGTTCCTGTACTTCCTGCAGCCGACGCTGCAGAACTTCCTGTTCGCGCTGCTCTTCCTCGCCTCGGCGCCGCTCAACCGGCCGCTGCTGGCCCGGCTGGCGGACGACTTCTGCGCGTTCCCCGACGCGCTGACGAAGAACCCGCGCGTGCACCACTTCTTTCAGCGGGTGTCGCTGCTGTGGGCGTTCGTCTTCGCTGCCAACGGCGCCGCGACGCTGCTCATGCTCGCCAAGGCGACCCTCGGCGACTACCTGCTCGTCAGCACCGCCGGCTCTTACAGCCTCGTCATGCTGGGAGCGCTCTGCTCGCTGCTGTGGTTCCGCAGGGCGCTGCGCCGGGATGGCATCGTGCTCCACCTCGGTCGCCGCGCCGCCTGATCGCGCTGGGGCAAAAGGCCCGGCCACGCTCCTCGGTCAGGCGGTGACGGCCAGGTAGAGGATCCCGAAGAGGAAGACCCAGACCACGTCGACGAAGTGCCAGTAGAGCGTCGCCGCGGCGACGCCGACGTGATGCTCGGGATCGAAGTGGCCGCGCAGCGCCCGACCGACGATGAGCGCGATGAACAGCAGGCCACCGAGGACGTGGGCGCCGTGGAACCCCGTCATGATGAAGAACGCGCTGCCGAACTGGTTCGTCGTGTTGCCGAGCGACATCTTCGCGGTCGCGAACTCGAACGCCTGGCCGAACTCGAAGAAGGCGCCGAGGATGAGTGTCGAGACGATCAGGAGGTAGAAGCGTTTGCGATTGCCTTCGCCGATCGCCTCGCTCGCGAAGTGGCAGGTGACACCGCTCGAGAGCAGGATGATCGTGTTGAAGAACGGGATCGGGAACCAGTGCACGGGCTGGGTCCCCGTCGGGGGCCAGCCCAGCGGGTGCGAGCCGAACAGGTAGAAATAGACCGCGAACAGGCTTCCGAAGAACATGACCTCGCTGGCCAGGAAGATGTACATGCCCATCAGGGGCACGCTCATCACCGGGTATTCCGGCTCGAGCTCCGGCTGCTGGTCGTCGTCGAGGGCAGCCTCGGGGGCGTGCACGATGGCCATCAACTCTCCTTCGTCGAACCGTTCGCGGCGCTGCCCGTGGTCGGATTCCCGTGGTCATGCTCGTCGCCGTGCCCATGGGTCGGGGAGGCCGCCTGCTCGTACATCCGCGTGTCCTCGAGGACGACCCAGCCGACGATCCCGAGCATCAGGATCACCAGCCCGATCACACCGAGCGCGATGCGCGCGGGGGTCGGGAAGGGTGCGAGCGCGAGGAAGACGAAGAGGAACCCGACGCAGATCGTGAACGGCCAGCTGCTGCGCGGAAAGATGTGGATCCCCAGCTCGTGCGCGCGCCCCATGTCGTCGAGCACGTTGTCGTCCGGCTCCGGCGGCGGCGGCTTGAGATCGAAGCGGCTGGCGCGCAGACGGACCGGATCGTGGTCCCGCCAGGCGACGAACGCGGCCGACGCGTACGGCCCGCTCGGCCAGAGCGAGAACCCGCAGTTCCGGCAGTACTGCAGAAAGCGTGGGGTGACGAGATTGCATCGCGGGCAATCGATCGCCATCGCGGGATTGCTCACGTCGACGAAGCTCGGCTTGGCTGCGGGTGCCACTGGCCTGGATTCTAGCGCCTTGCCCGTGGCTCGCAAAGCCGCGCCTCGATCGCCGGCTCGAGCGTAGCGAACGAGCGGCGGGCAGGGCGCAGGCAGATCGCTAATTCGAGCGGCAAGCGCTCCGGGAGGGGAAACTATACTGGTGCCCGTGAGCCACCGACCCCTCGGGTTGACGCGGGTCGCCCTCCTGGCGTCGACCGCGGCCGCCCTCGCCGTCGTCGTGTTCTCGGGCACGGCGAACGCGGCGTTCGGCGGCCTTGATCCGGTCGTCCCGAGCGGCGTCTCCCCGAACGGGCAGGACGAGCACTTCCTCTACCTGCTGATCTCGATCCCGGCGATCGTCGTGTTCGTCGGCGTCGAGGCCCTGCTGGTCACGATCATCATCAAGTGGCGGCGCTCCAAGCTCCCCGCCGACTACCGGCCACCGCAGTGGCATGGCCACACGACGCTGGAGATCACGTGGACGGTCATCCCGTTCCTGATCCTGCTGTTCGTGGGGGGCGCCTCCTTCCACTACATGCAGCTCGACCTCGTGAAGCCGGCCGCGAGCCAGAGCTCGATTGCGGTCCACATCATCGCCCACCAGTACGGCTGGGACTACCACTACACGAACGGGGTCGTCGTCAGCTCCAACGGGCTCACCGCGGCGCAGGACCCGCTCGTCGTGCCCGAGGGCCAGCTGGTGCGCATCCAGCTCGATTCCGAGGACGTCATCCACAGCTTCTGGGTCCCGGACATCACGGGCAAGACGGATGCCGTGCCTGGCTACAGCAACTACACGTGGATGAAGATCGACCAGCTCGGCGAGTGGCGTGGCGAATGCGCCGAGCTCTGTGGCACCGGTCACGCCACGATGCAGATTCGCGTCAAGAGCGTTCCCACCTCCGACTTCCAGGTCTGGCTGCAGCAACAGAAGAAGCAGCAGTCGCAGCCCAGCCCGTCGCCGAGCGCGAGCGGCAATCCGACGCCGCCCGCGAGCAGCCCGTCGCCCTCGAGCGGCGCGAGCCCGAGTCCCGGAGCGTCCGCCAGCCCCTCCCCGAGCGCCAAGCCGGGGGCGAGCCCGAGCGCCTCGCCTTCACCAAGCCCTAGCAGTTAGGGAGGTCCGAGCCGATGGCAACCACGACCGCGCCGCCGCGCATCAAGAGCTATGACGAGACGTTCTGGAGGCCGATCAGCATCTGGCTGACGACGACCGATCACAAGAAGATCGGGCTCATGTACATGATCACGGGCATCCTGGCGTTCGTCGCCGGCGGGATCTTCGCCCTGATCATGCGGCTGCAGCTCTCGCAGCCGAATCTGCAAGTCCTCACCGCCGATCAGTACAACCAGCTCGTCTCGACGCACGGCGTGACGATGATCTTCTTCTTCCTCACCGTCTTCATGACCGGCATCGCGAACTACTTCGTGCCGATCATGGTCGGCGCCCGCGACGTCGCGTTCCCGCGCGTCAACCTGCTCGGGTTCTGGCTGATCCCGGTTTCGATCGTCGTCTACTACATCGGCTTCTTCGTCCCCGGCGGGACGCTGAGCGCCGGCTGGACCGGCTACCCGCCGCTGACCGAGCTGGAGTTCAGCAAGGGCATCGGGACCGACCTCTGGGCGCTGAGCCTGATCATCTGGGCGATCAGCGGCATCATGGCGTCGACGAACTTCATCACGACCGTGATCGCGCTGCGGGCACCGGACATGAG
>JBAPVZ010000479.1:0-5572 GCA_049283435.1 Candidatus Dormiibacterota bacterium | reverse complement strand
CCCCGGAGGCGCGGCTGGTGGAGCGGGCCGCCGAGCTGCTCGCCGCCGCCTCGTTTCCCGCGCTCGCGGTCGGCACCGGCGTCATCGCGGGCCACGCTGCCCAGGCGGTCATCGAATTGGCCGAGCGCCTCGACGCGCCGATCCTGAAGAGCTCCTTCGGCCACTCCGCGATCGACGACCGCCATCCGCTCGTGGTGCCGACGCAGCAGTCGGGCGCGGTGCTGCGCGAGGCGGATGTCGTGCTCACGATCGGCACCCGTTTCCTCACCCGTTCGGGCGAGCGGATGCCGGTTCGAGAGGACGCGACGCTGATCGGGCTGAACCTCGACGAGCACGATCTCGGTGCACCACGCTCCTATCACGTCCGGCTGCTGGGTGACGCGGAGCTGGGGACGCGGCAGCTGCTCGCGGCGCTCCACGACCGCGCGCTCGCGGGGGGTGGGGCAAGACGTCACGAGGTCGTCGCCGCCGCCCGAGCGGACGCGGCGAGCGATCTGGAGGCGTTGGAGCCGCAGATGAGCTGGGTGCGGGCGTTGCGCGCAGGTTTGCCCGACGACGGCGTCCTCGTCAACGATCTGACCCAGGTCGGCTTCGTCGCCGAGCTCGGTTTTCAGACGCGCCATCCCCGCTCGTTCGTCACCGCCGGCTATCAGGGCACGCTCGGGTTCGGGTTCCCGACGGCCCTCGGCTTCAAGGTCGGCGCCCCGGATCGCTCGGTCGTCGCGCTGTGCGGCGACGGCGGCTTCGGCTACACGCTGCAGGAGCTCTCGACCGCGAAGGGGGAGGGGATCGGCGTTACCGTCGTGCTCTTCGTCGACGGCTGGTACGGGAACGTGCGACGTACCCAGAAGGAAGACTTCGCGGGGCGTTTCCTCGGCACGACCCTGACCAACCCCGACTTCCTGGAGCTCGCGCACGCGTTCGGCGTCGAGGCGATGCGCGTCGAGGATCCCGACGAGCTGGGCCGCGTCCTCCGTGAGCGGCAGGGGGCTCGGGAGCCGGCGCTGATCGTCGTCCCGCAGGGCGAGGTGCCAAGCCCGTGGCCGCAGATCCTCTGGGCGAGGGCCGCGGCGGCGGTCTGAGGCAGCGTTCAGCCGGCGGGCGCACCTGCTGCGAGCTGCGTCTCGATGCGGTCGGTCATGATCCCGTCCGGCTCGAAGCGGGCCAGATCCGCGAAGGTCGCGACGTCGGGTGCCGTCCACAGGAACACACCGCAGCGGAGCCGGCGGACCCCGGCGACGAGCTCCGGCAGCCCGGGCAGACGGCGATCGAGGCCGGCGGTGCCGGCTCCGCTCTCACGCAGGAGCAGCTCGATCGTCGCCGCGAGGTCGGGCAGGGCGGCGTAGGCGCTCGCGGGCACCGAG
Source organism: Candidatus Dormiibacterota bacterium (assembly GCA_049283435.1). Taxonomy (GTDB): domain Bacteria; phylum Chloroflexota; class Dormibacteria; order Dormibacterales; family Dormibacteraceae; genus CAVTSA01. The sequence goes on along the minus strand of JBAPVZ010000479.1, from coordinate 4,208 downwards.
AGGCCGAGCGCCAGGTCGGGGAGGGCCGTGCGGAGCGACGCGAGCACCGACGGGTAGACGCTCGTCAGCAGCGTCCGCTCGAACAGCCCCGAGTCACGCAGCAGCGAAGCCAGGCGAGCCTCCTCGCCATAGCCCTTCCAATCGAAGACGAGAAGGCCAGGGTGGTCGTGCAGCGCGTCGAGCAGGTCCGAGATCGCCGGCAGCGGGACCTCGCCGCCCCGGAGCGTCGCGAGCGGTCGCCGCTCGCCCGCGATCTCGACGTCGTCGTCGTGCCAGGCGACGAGGGTGCCGTCACCCAGCCGGTGTGCGTCGGCCTCGATGCCGGGGGCGCCCAGGCGTACCGCCTCCCGCGTCGCCGCGACCGAGTTCTCCTCCCGGCGAGGGCCGTGCGCGCCGCGGTGCGCGACCGCGATCGGTCTCGGAGCGGGGAGCGGGGGAGGCACCGGCATGCCTCCAGCGTGCCATGCGACGGCGTTGGCGAACCTCGTCTAAGTACGATCGAGACATGCGCTATCGCCCCCTCGGTACGTCCGGCCTGCTCGTCTCCGCCGTCGGTCTCGGCGCGAACCAGTTCGGCAGACGCCTCGATGTCGAAGGCACCCGTGCGGTCGTCGACGCCGCGCTGGATGCCGGCGTCACCCTGATCGACACGGCGGACATCTACGGCGGCGAAGGCGGGTCCGAGGAGCTGCTCGGGCAGGTTTTGCAGGGGCGCCGGCACGAGGTCGTACTGGCGACGAAGTGGGGCAACCAGAGCTCCGACATGGGGTACGGCCCGGTGGCCGGGGCGAAGGGCGGGCGCGCTTACATCCGGCGGGCGGTCGAGGCGTCGCTGCGCCGGCTGCGCACCGACTACCTGGACCTCTACCAGCTCCATACGCCGGATCCGGTGACGCCGATCGAAGAGACGCTCGCGGCCTGCGACGAGCTCGTGAAGGAGGGCAAGGTCCGCTACCTCGGGCACTCCAACTTCAAGGGATGGCAGACGGCCCAGGCCGCGCACGTCGCGAGCGAGGGCGGGTGGACGCCGTTCATCTCGGCCCAGAACCACTACTCCCTGCTGGAGCGGGGCGTCGAGGCGGAGCTGGTGCCGGCGCTCGAGGAGTACGGCCTCGGGCTGCTGCCCTTCTTCCCGCTCGCGATGGGCCTGCTGACCGGGAAGGTGACCCGGGAGGCGGGCGCTCCCGAGGGCTCGCGCCTGCACGGTCGCGCCGCCTACATCACCGACGACAAGCTGGACCGGGTGGAGGCGCTCCAGGCGTGGGGCCGGCAGCACGGGCGCTCGCTGCTCGAGATCGCGATCGCCGGCCTGGGCGCCCAGCCGGCCGTCGCCTCGGTGATCGCCGGCGCGACCTCGCCCGAGCAGGTGCGGCAGAACGTGGCCGCGGGGGAATGGGAGCCGTGCGAGGAGGAGCTGGCCGACATCGACCGGCTGGCCCCGACCAAGCGATAACCTGGAGGGCACGATGGCAGCGATCGCCGATCTTGCACACGCGACCCCGGCCCAGGCCCGCGGCGTGATCCGCAGCGGCGCCTGGAGCAGGCCGACGAGCGGCCTGTGCCTCGGCCACCTGCAGGCGAACCTCGCGATCCTGCCCGCGGAGGCGGCCCAGGAGTTTCGCCGCTTCTGCGAGGCGAACTCGCAGCCGATGCCGCTCGTCGACATCACCCAGCCCGGGGATCCCGAGCCGAAGCGGGTCGCACCCGGCGCCGACCTGCGCACGGACGTGCCCCGCTATCGCGTCTACCGGCACGGCGAACTCGCCGGCGAGCCGACCGACATCTCCGATCTCTGGCAGGACGACTTCGTCGGCTTCCTCCTCGGCTGCAGCTTCTCGGCCGAGAACCGGCTGCTGGAGGCGGGCGTCCGGCTGCGCCACCTGGAGCTGGGGAAGAACGTGCCGATGTTCACGACGTCGGTCGCCTGCACCCCGGTGGGCCGGTTCCACGGGCCGATGGTCGTCTCCATGCGACCGATCGCACGCGCTCAGGTGGAGCTGGCTCGCCAGGTGACGGCCGAGCTGCCGCTCGCGCACGGCGCGCCGGTCAACGTCGGCGAGCCGGCAAAGCTCGGGGTGACCGATCTGGCGCACCCCGACTTCGGCGACGCGGTGCTGCCGGAGGGCGACGAGGTACCCGTGTTCTGGGCCTGCGGCGTCACCCCGCAGGCGGTGCTGATGGCCGTCAAGCCGCCGCTCGCGATCACGCACGCGCCCGGCCACATGTTCATCGCCGACCCGCCGGAATGCGACATCGTCGGCCGCGGGCCGCTGGTGGGGTGAATCAGTCCAGGTAGCTGACCACCTGGTCGAGCGGGGCGCGGTCCCGGGCGACCGGCGCGTGATTCGGCCGGCCCAGGTGCAGGAGGCCGACCGGGCGCTCCGCCTCGAGCAGCCGGAGCGCCTGCCTGCCGGCTGGTGAGCTGAGGACGCCCGGTGTGTTCCAGAAGCCGGCCAGGCCGCGCGCGTGTGCGCCGAGCAGCAAGCCGTAGATCGCAGCCGCGGTCGCGAGCCGGTCCTCGTCGTCCTGATGCTGGTCGCCGCTGGCGACGGTCGTCACGAGCAGCATCGTCGGCGCGCGGCGCAGCTTGAAGCTGCCCCCCGGCTGCAGTTCGTCGGCGGCGGCCTCGAGCCGGGCTCTGGACCCCGGACCGAGGACGCGGAAGCGCCAGGGGTTCGTCAGACGGTGATTCGGTGCCCAGCGCGCGAGGTCGACGAGCGCCTCGATCTCCGAGTGATCGAGCGGCTCGGGATCGAACTGCTTGTGGGTGCGCCGGGTCCGGATCGCTTCTTCGAGTTCCATGAACGTCAAACACTCTAGGCCGGTCCCGCAGGGCACCCGGCAGCCGCGCCCGGCCGTTGCGCGCCACCCCCGAATCCGGATCTCTATTATCCTATATCGGATATACGGGGTGGTATAATGGGCTCGTGAGCCGGCCTGAACGTTCGGCGCAGCGCAACCCGCTGGCGCTCGCCGTGCTCGTGCTGCTCAGTGAGAGGCCGATGCATCCGTACGAGATGGGGACGACCATGCGCGCCCGCCACTACCAGCGCAGCGTCCGCCTCAACTACGGTTCGCTGTATTCCGTCGTCGACTCGCTGGAGCGTCGCGGGCTGGTCGCGGTGCAGGGCACCGAGCGCGGCGGCGCTCGACCGGAGAGGACCGTCTTCGGCCTGACGGCGAGCGGCGCCCGTGAGCTGGACGACTGGCTGCAGGAGCTCGTCGCGACGCCGGCTCACGAATACCCGCGATTCGCCGTCGGCCTGACGTTTCTCGCCCACCTCGACCGGGATCGGGCGGCCACGCTGCTGCGGTCGCGAGTCGATTCCCTGGACGCTGCCCTCGAGCGCGATCGTGCCGAGCTGGACCGGCTCCGGGACCAGGGGATCCCACGGCTCGTCCTGCTCGAGCTGGAGTACGCCCGGACGCTGCGCGCCGCCGAGCTCGCCTGGTTGCGCGATCTTCTCGACGAGATCGCCTCGGGCCGGCTGACGTGGCAGGTTCCCGAGGTCGAGCCGGAGCCGGCGCAAAGCGACCACTCGCCGCTGCGATCGTCTCTGGAGGACCGACCATGACCACACTGCTGACGAGAGCCGAGCTCGCCCCGCTGGCGGACGAGCCGACCTTTCTGCTCCGGATGTTCGACGTCATCGAAGACGCGCTCGTCAATGATCACGGCTCGGAGCTCGGGGTCGCCTCCTGGCTCCGCTACCCCGTCGGTGCCGGAGAACGTCTCGCCAACGTCATCCTGGTCAGCTCGCCGCGGCACGGCACGACCCTGCGCACCTGGTCACCGCGCAGCCGCAGCGACGTGCTCGTCCAGTGCCTCGATGCGGAGACCGGCGGCCCCGAGGTCGTGCTCCAGGGACCGCCCGTCGCGTTCTGGCGGACCTCGGCGCCGGTCGCGGTCGCGGCGCGCCACCTGGCCCCCCCTGGCGCCCGCACGCTCGGCATCATCGGCAGCGGCACGGAGGCACGACTGCACGTGCTCGCGATGCGCGCGGCGCTGCCCGATCTGGAGGTCGTGCACGCGTGGAGTCCGACGGCGGCACACCGCGAGGCCTTCGCCCGGAAGATGGGGGAGGCCACCGGTCTGCGGGTTGAGGCGACCGAGAACGGAGAGGACGCGGTACGGGGAGCCGACATCGTCTCCCTGGCCGCGTTCAGCCCGGCGCCCCCGATCACGAGCGAGCTGGTGCGGCCGGGTG
>JBAPVZ010000478.1:0-12430 GCA_049283435.1 Candidatus Dormiibacterota bacterium | reverse complement strand
GGCGGGCGCTGCCGTTCCTCTCGCTCCTGCCGCTCCGCCCGCCGGCGGGCCGGGCTCAGAGCCCGCGGCCACCCCGTCTGCGGCTCCGCGTCCTCGTCGACCCCACGCTCGCTGGGAGGCCGGCGCTCACCGAGCGTCCCCTGCCAGGAGAGCCCGAAGCGCCGCCGTCGGTTCCGGCGGTCGTCGCTCATGTCGGACCCACCTTCGTGCGATGGCGTGCCACCGCATGCCTGACCTGGGCATCGCACAACGCGCCCATGTCGATCCCCGCCGCGCGCGCGGCATCGGGCAGCAGTGACAGCGCCGTCAGTCCCGGCACCGTGTTCACCTCCAGCACCCACGGCCTGCCCGCCGCATCGACGATGAGGTCGACGCGTGCCATGCCGTCACAGCCGAGCGCGCAGAACGCCGCGCGCGCGGCCGCGGCGCATGCCCGCTGCGCGAGCTCCGGGATGCGCGCCGGGATCGTGTGCTGGCTCAGGCCCGGCGTGTACTTCGCCGCGTAGTCGTAGGTCTCGCGCTGGTAGGTGATCTCCAGCGTCGGCAGCACGTGCACGTCGGGTGTCGCGAGCACCCCGACCGTGATCTCGGTGCCGGCGACGAAGCGCTGCGCGAGCAGCCGCCCCTCGTAGCGCTGCGCGAGCTGCAGCCCGCTCGCGACCTGGTCCTCGTCGTGAGCGATCGTGAGCCCGAGGGTGGAGCCTTCGCTGACCGGCTTCACGACCAGCGGCAGCCCGAGCCGCTCCGCCAGCCGCTCCACCAGCTCGGGCGCGATCGCGCCCGGCGACGCCAGCTCCTCCCAGGGCGGGACCCCCAGCCCGGCCGCCTCCAGCAGCTGGTTGGACCGCGACTTGTCGAGGCACAGTGCGCTCGCCAGCACGCCCGAGCCGGTGTACGGGAGATCGAGCAGCTCGCACATGCCCTGCACGGTCCCGTCCTCGCCGAGCCGTCCGTGCAGCGCGACGAAGGCACAGTCGAACGCTCCGTCGCGAAGCACGTCCCAGACCTGCCGATCGACCTCGACCAGCCGCGCCTCGTGCCCGGCGGCACCGAGAGCCTCGGCGACCTGGGCACCGGAGTTCAGCGACACCTCGCGCTCCGCCGATCGCCCACCACAGAGCACCGCCACGCGCATCACCACTTCCCCACCCGCTCGACCTCGGGTTCCAGGCGCACGCCGAACCGTTCGGCGACGCTGCGCTGGATACGCTCGATCAGCCGGGCCACGTCGGCCGCCGTCGCCGACCCGTTGTTGACGATGAAGTTCGCGTGCTGCGTCGAGACCTGCGCGCCGCCCTCGCCGGCGCCCTTCAGCCCGGCGGCGTCGACGAGCCGTCCCGCCGAGTCGCCCGGCGGGTTGCGGAAGACGCTGCCGCAGTTCTTGAACTGCTTGGGCTGGGTCGCGTCGCGCTCGGCGGTCCAGATCGCCATCTGCCGGCGGGCGGCGGCGCCGTCACCGTGCGCGAGCTGCAGCGTGGCCGACTCGACGAGCGCGCCGTGCAGGGCGCCGTGGCGCAGCGCCGACGTGCGGTAGCCGAGCGCGAGATCGTCGGGCGACCACGTCTCGACGCCGAGGCCGGGCCGGTAGCCGTCGACCTCGACGAGACAGTCCTTCAGCTCGCCGCCCCAGCACCCGGCGTTCTGATACACCGCGCCGCCGACCGTGCCCGGGACGCCGATCGCCCACTCGAAGCCGCGCAGGTCATGGTCGGCGCAGATCCGCGCCAGGCGCAGCATCTTGAGGCCGGCGGCGGCGGTCACCCGGTCGCCGTCGACGTGGTAGGCACGGCTGACCACCCGGATCACGAGGCCCTCGACGCCGCGGTCGGCGATCAGGAGGTTCGTCCCCGCGCCGAGCAGCAGGTACGGGATGCCGCGCTCCAGGCAGCCCTCCACGATCGGCCGGGGGGTCGCCGTCTGGACGAAGTACTCGGCGGCCCCGCCGAGGTGGAACGAGGTGTGCCGGTCGAGCGCGTACCCCTCCTCCAACCCGGGCAGGCTGCGCAGCCAGGACAGCTCAGACGCGCTGCGCCAGGGCATCGCCCACCCTCCTCAGGTCGCCTGCGCCCATCAGCAGCACAAGATCGCCCCCACGCACCTCGCGCTCGAGCCAGGCCCGCACGGCGTCGAGATCGGGCGCGAAGTCGCAGCCGGCCTCGGCGGCCAGCCCAGCCGAGGAGAGTCCCTGCGGGTTGTCCTCGCCGGCCCCGTAGATCTCGGTGAGCAGCGCCAGGTCGGCGACCCGCAGCGCCGGCACCATCGCGTCCCGGGTCTGCGAGAACCGCGAGTACCGATGGGGCTGGAAGACGAGGACGACGCGTTCGTGCGGCAGCTCGCGAAGCGCGTCGACGGTGACGCCGACCTGGGCTGGCAGGTGTCCGTAATCGTCGTACAGGGTGGCCCCCCGCCAGGTGCCGAGGCGCTCCAGGCGGCTCTTGGCGCCCGGGAAGGTGGCGAATGCGGCCGCGACGACGCCGGGCGCGACCCCGCGCTCGACCGCGACCGCGAACGCGCCCGTCGCGTCGAGCAGCATGTGCCGGCCCGGGATCGGCAGCCGGAGCGTCGCCAGCGGCCCTTCCCCCTCGCGCACGACCGACCCGTCCGGGTGGCAGCGGTAGTTGGCGCCGGGCGCCCAACCGTAGGTCCGGCGGTGACCCGGCGTCGGCTGCGCGCTCAGCCACTCGTCGTCGGCGCAGAGCACGGCGAGGCCGTCGGGCGGCAGCCCTCCGAGGAACTCGGTGAAGATCCCGCGCACGTCCGCGAGGTCGCGGTAGTAGTCGCCATGGTCGAACCCGACACCGGTGACGAGCGCGCTGGCCGGATGATGGAGGGGCAGCGTGCGGTCCGACTCGTCGAGCTCCGCGACGAGGAGGTCACGCCGCCCCGGCACCGGCCGGCCGACGCGGCTCGACGCACCGTCGCCGATCAGGGCGGAGGGGTGCTGTCCGGCCACCTCGAGCACGTGCGCGACCATCGCCGTCGTCGTCGTCTTGCCGTGCGTCCCGGCGATGCCGATCGCGTCGGCGCCGGCGATCAGCGAGGCGAGCAGGTGAGGGCGGTCGAGGACCGTCAGCCCGGCGTGCTCGCCCGCCGCGACCTCCGCCCTGCCCTCCGGCGACAGGCGCGTCGTGTAGCAGAGGACGTCCTGCCCGACGACGTGGGCCGGATCCTGGCCGCCCGTCACGACCTGCGCGCCGCGCGCCCGGAGGCGGTCGGTGACCGGCGTCGCGCGGGCGTCGCAGCCGGAGACCGCCGCCCCCCTCGCGAGCAGCAGCTCGGCGAGCGCCGACAGGCCGGCGCCGCCGATGCCGAGGAGGTGGAAGCGCTGCTGCTCCAGGCGCATCAGACGGCCTCCGCGATCTCGGTCAGCACGCGCACGATGTCGACGGCCGCGTTCGGGCGGCCGAGCGAGCGCGATGCCTTCGCCATCCGGCGCAGCTCGTCCGCTCCCAGCTCGCCGAGCGTCGCCAGCAGCAGGGTCGGGGTGAGGGCCTGGTCCGCGATCCGGCGCGCCGCGCCCGCCGCGACGAGTTGCGCCGCGTTGTGTGCCTGATGGCCGCCGCCGAACGTGCCCGGCACGACGACCATCGGGAGCCCGACCGCGGTCAGCTCGGCGGTCGTCCCGACCCCCGCCCGGCAGAGCACGAGATCCGCCTCGGCGAGCAGCGCCGGCATGTCGCTCGTGTACGCGAGGGGGCGATACCCGGGACGCCGCCGCGCTTCTCCCTCCGCCTCCCCCTGGCGACCGGTCTGGTGGACGACCTCCTCGAAGCGTTCCAGCAACTCGTCGAGCGCCCCCCACACCGTTTCGTTGAGCCGCCTCGCACCCTGGCTGCCGCCCAGGACGAGCAGGCGTCGCGGCGGGACTTCCGGCGTTCGCGGCTCGAAGCCGCGGCGGAGCGGGTAGCCGGTCAGCACCGTTCGCCGGGTCCGGAACAAGGCGACGTCCCCCGGAAACGTGACGCAGGCGGCGGCCGCCCGCTGCCGGAACATGCGGTTCGCGAGACCGGTCGCCTCCGACACCTGCAGCACGTAGGGGACGCCGCGGCGCCGGGCGCCCCAGAGTGCAGGCGCCATCACATAGCCGCCGACCCCGAGCGCGACCTGCGGCCGGAACTCGCGGACGATCTCCGTGCCCTGGTGGAGCGCGCGGGGCAGCACGACCGGGAGCAGCGCGTTGCGGAACCTCCGGTCGCGGTCGTAGCCCTGGACCCGAACCGTGCGCAACGCGAAGCCGGCCTGCGGCACCAGCTCCTCCTCGGGACCGCCGGCACGCCCCACGATCAGCACCTCGCCTGCGGGATGTTCAGCGCGGAACGCCTGCGCGGTGGCGAGCGCGGGCGACACGTGTCCCCCCGTCCCCCCCCCGGCGATCAACAGCCGCATCGTTCCTCCTCGTGCGCGCCCCGGACCGGGGCCGAACTCCTTGGCTCGAGATGTTGAGCAGCACGCCGATCGCGGTCAGCGTGACCGTCAACGCGGTGCCGCCGTAGCTGATCAGCGGCAGCGGCACGCCGGTGATCGGGACCGTCGCCGTGACGACACCCATGTTGAGCAGCGCCTGGCAGGCGATCCAGGTCGTGATGCCGGTCGCCAGCGCAACCCCGTAGCGGTCCGGCGCCCGCATCGCGGCGCGGTAGCCGCGAACGATGAGCACGACGAACCCGGCGATCAGCAGCGTACAGCCGATCAGCCCCAGCTCCTCGCCGATGATCGCGAAGATGAAGTCCGTCTGCGCCTCGGGGAGCCATTGGTACTTCTGCACCGAGTGCCCGAGACCGACCCCGGTCAGCCCACCGGAACCGAGCGCGACGAGGCCCTGGTACGACTGCAGCGTCGAATTGCTGGGGTCGGCGAACGGGTTCAGGAAGGTCGTCAGCCGCTGCATGCGGTAGCGCTCGACGTAGACCAGCCCGATCATCACCACGATGACCGCCCCCGCGAGCGTGACCAGATAGCGCTTGCGCCCGCCGCCGGCGAAATAGATCGCGATCATCATGGCGGTCGTCACGATCAGCGTGCCCAGGTCCTTCTGCAGCGCGAGCAGCCCGACGACGACGCCCATCAGGATCGCGTAGGGCAGGAAGCCGTCGGTGAAGCTCTCGAGGCGGCGGCCGCGGCCGGCCATCCAGTGGGCGAAGTAGAGCGCGATCGCGAGCTTCGCGACCTCCGACGGCTGGAACTGCGTGATGGGACCGATGTTGATCCACCGCTGGGCGCCGCCCGAATTGACGCCGACGTGGGGTATCAGCACCGCCGCCATCAGCGCCATCGCGCCGAAGAAGAGAAGCGGTGCCCAGCGGCGCAGCGCGTGATAGTCGATTCGCGACGCGATCACGAGGCCGACCAGGCCGACGACCGCGTACGCGACCTGGTGGAAGAAGATGTTGAAGCTGTTGTGCGTCGTCAGGTAGGAATAGGCCTGGCTCGCGTCGAGCACCATGCCCAGACCGGCGCCGAGCAGGGCGATCGCGATCGCGAGCAGCCAGACGTCCATCCGGTCGCGCTCGGCGGCGAGTGGGCGTTCCGCGGTCGTGTCCGTCATGGTTGTTCCCCCTCGCGGGTGGTGCGGGATCTGACCGCGGTCTTGAACCGGCGACCGCGCTCCTCGAAGTCGTGGAACATGTCGTAGGACTTGTAGGCGGGGCTGAGGAGGACGACGCCACCCGGCGGCACGAGCGAGGCGGCGAGCTCGACCGCCTCCTCCAGCGAGGCGGCGCGGCGCACCGGGTGCCCCGCGAGCAGTTCCTCCAGCAGCGGCGCGCTCTCACCGATCAGCACCGCGGCAACCGTCGTCCGGCGCACCTCGCGGCCCCACTCGCTGAGCTCGAACCCGCTGCCGTGGCCGCCCGCGATGAGCACGACCGGCTCGTCGGGGAACGACCGCAGTGCAGGCAGCGCAGCCTCCGGGTTGGTCGCCTTGGAATCGTTGTACCAGCGCACGCCGTTGCCGGTCGGGACCAGCTCCAGGCGGTGCTCGACGCCGGTGAAGCGACTGAGCCCGCGCTGGATCTGCGCGTCGTCGAGACCGAGCACCCGCGCCGCCGCGGCGGCGGCGAGCGCGTTCAGCTCGTTGTGCCGCCCAGGCACTCGCAGCCGCGGCACCGGTTGGTGCTCGTCGAACCAGACGATGCGCGCCGGGGTTCGCTCGGCGAGCGCGCGGCACGCCGCATCGCCGCCGTTCAGCACCGCCGCCCCCGTCGGCTCCAGCCCTTCCACCAACCGCGCCTTCGCATCGATGTAGGCCGCCATCGTGTGGTGGCTATCGAGATGGTCGGGCGTGAGGTTGAGCACGATGCCGACCTCGGCCCGAGGTTTCGCGATCGACTCCAGCTGGAAGCTCGACAGCTCGAGCACGACCCGGTGGGCCGGCGTGATCTCGCCGAGGCGATCGAGCAGCGTCTCGCCGATGTTGCCGCCGACGAGCACCGGCCGGTCGCCCTCGCGCAGGACCTCCCCGAGCATCGCGGTCGTCGTCGTCTTTCCGTTCGTGCCGGTCACGCCGATGATCTCGCCGGGACAACCGGCGACGAAGAGGTCGACCTCGCTGGAAACGGGCAGCCCCCGACTGCGCGCCGCCTCGAGCAGCGGCGCGTCCCAGGGGACGCCCGGGCTCGCGAACACGGCCGCACAGCCGTCGAGCGCCGAGGCGTCGTAGCCGCCGGTCCGCGCGTCGGTGCCCGGCGGGAGCTGGATCAGCTGGGCGGTGAGGTCGCCTGCCGGACGCCGGTCGACGGCGCGCACGCGAATGCCGTGCCCAGCCAGATGGCGCGCGAGAGCGAGGCCCGAACGGCCGATGCCGACGACGAGAGCCAACGCGCCGCTGGGCGGCAGCGCCGTCACGTCAGTGCGTGCGCGATCCAGCCAGATGCGAGCAGAGCGGCGATCGCGACTCCCCAGAACGTGAGCGCAATCCGGTTCTCCGACCAACCCTCTAGCTGGAACGTTAGGTGCAGTGGGGTCATCTTGAACACTCGGTGGCCACCGGTGGCCTTGAAAACGGTCACCTGTATCATGACAGACAGCGTCTCCACGACGAACACCAGACCGAGGAGAGGCAGCAGGATCGCCCACCCCTCCTGCAGCGCGATCGCCGCCAGCGCCGCCCCCAAGCCGAGAGATCCGGTGTCGCCCATGAAGATGCGGGCCGGAAACCGGTTGAACCAGAGGAACGCGAACAGCGAGCCGACCAGCGTCATCGCGACCGCCCTGGCGCCGGCCGGGGCCCCGGGCAGCACGAGCGCGACCCCGACCAGTGCGATCACGCTCGTCCCGCCGGCAAGGCCGTCGATGCCGTCGTTGAAGTTGACCCCGTTCGCCGCGCCGACGATGACGAGGATTGCGAGCGGCCAGTAGATCCAGCTCACCTCGGCGGGCAGGAGATGCTGTGGCGACTGCGCGAGCCAGGCGACGGGGATCGCGAACAGGATCTGGAGTGGGAACTTGAGCCGGGCCGGGATGCCGACCTGTCCGACCCGCAGTTTCGTCAGGTCGTCGAGCAGCCCGAGCAGGCCGAACAGGCCGAGTGCGGCGAGGGCGGGCCCGGCGCCGCTGTGCATGCGCAGCGACAGCAGCCCGCCGAGGAGCGCCAGGGCGACGAACAGCATGCCGCCGCCGGTCGGCGTCCCCGCCTTCGACTGGTGCTGCGACGACAGCTCCTCCTGGATCACCTGCCCGAACCGGAGGCGGCGCAGGCCGCGAATCAGCAGGACGTAGAGGACGAGCGAGAGCGCACAGGAGACGACGACCGTGATCCCGTCGAACAGGAGATCCGGGTTCACGCGCGAGCGAGGAGATCCGCGACGAGACGGTCGAGCGCCAGGCCGTGCGACGCCTTGACGAGGAGGAGGTCGCCCGGCTGCACGTGTGCGCGCACCCAGCCGGCAGCGGCCGCGCGATCGGGGACCATCTCGGCGCCCGCGGCGGCGGCGAACGTCGCTCCCCACCCGCCCTCGACGACGCACAGCTCGTCGAACAGGGCGCCTGCCTCACGGCCGAGCTCCACGTGCGCCGCCGGCGCCTCGTCGCCGAGCTCCGCCATCTGGCCGAGCACCGCGAGCAGGCGGCCCCGGCGCGCCATTGCCGTGACCGTCTCGAACGCCGCCCGCATCGACTCCGGGCTCGCGTTGTAGGCATCGTCGACGATCATCCAGCCGCCCGGCGCCGCTCGCCGCTGCAGCCGATGCTCGGTGCGGACCTCCGCGATCCGGGCCGCCCCCTCCGGGATCGGCACGCCGAGCCGGCGAGCGACGGCGAGCGCGCCGAGCGCGTTGCGGGCGAGATGCCGTCCCTCGGCGAGCAGCCGCACGGCCGTCCCCTCGACGGCGAACGCGGTGCCACCGTCCGGCAGGATGCGAAAGCCGGTGCCTCGCAAACCGCCCGGGCCGAACGACCGCTCGAACCCGTACCCGCAGACCGGAGCGGCCGACCGGGCGGCGAGACGGGGGGCGTAGGCGTCGTCCGCGTTGACGACGCCGAGGCCGTCCTCCGGCAGCGCCGCCAGCAGCTCGCCCTTCGCCCGTGCGATCCCGTCCTTGCCGTCGGGAAAGAACTCGGCGTGCACGGAGCCGATCGAGGTCACGACCCCGATCCGGGGACGGGCCAGCGCGCAGAGCCGCGCGATCTCGCCCGGTCCCTGCATTCCCATCTCGAGCACGGCGACCTCGTGCGCCGGCTCCAGCCCCAGGAGCGTCAGCGGCAGGCCGGTCTCGGTATTCAGATTGCCCTCGGTGCGGTGCACGCGGTAGCGACCGGCGAGGGCGGCCGTGAGCAGGTCCTTGGTCGAGGTCTTGCCGTTGCTGCCCGTGATGCCGACGACCTCCGGGTCGACGGCGTCGAGCACCGACCGCGCGAGCGCGAACAGCGCCGTCCAGCTGTCGGCGACCTCGATCGCCGTCGCCCCCTCCGGGACGGCGTCGCCGCGCTCGACGACGACCACCGCGGCGCCGTGGCCCACCGCCTCAGCGAGGTAGGCGTGGCCGTCCGCCTCGGCGCCGCGCAGCGCGAAGAAGGCGCCCCCGGGGAGGACGAGCCGGGAATCGGTGTGGTAGGACGTGACGACCGCGCCGCTCGGGCCGACCAGTAGCCTGCCCTCGATCGCGCCCGCGATCTGGGCCACGGTCAGCTGCATACCCGGTCGATTCTATGGGGCCGGCGCGCTCGAGCGGCCCGAACGGTCAGGTCGGCTCCTTGGCGAGATTCTCCGCCGTGATCCGATCGCGGAGGATGGCCTGCTCGGCGATCTGCTTCCAGATCGGCGCCGCCGCGGTGTCGCCCATGTCGGCGTTGATCGAGCCGTTGTTCGGCTTGCGGAGCACGACCAGCAGCGTGAACTGTGGGTTCTGCGACGGCAGGAAGCCGACGAAGGAGGACCAGAACTGCGTGTCGGAGTAGCTGCCGTTGATCGGGATCTGTGAGGTCCCCGTCTTGCCCGACTCGTCGTACCGGAACCCGGGAATCTGCGCCAGCCGCCCCTCGCCGTACTGGTCGACCGAGCGCATCATCGCCTTCATCTCGGTCGCCGTCTGGGGCGTGATGACCTGGCGCGAGGTGCCCTGATACGCCTGGCCGCCGACACTCTGCATGAGGTGTGGCGAGACGTATTCGCCGTTGTTCGCGATCGTGTTCACGGCGGCGAGCATCTGCACCATGTTCACCTGGATGCCCTGGCCGTAGGCGGCGGTCGCCAGCTGCACCGGGTTCCACTTCGCCGGCAGGGGCGCGTTCTGCTCGCCCGCGACGCCGACCTGCGTCGGCTGGCCGAAGCCGAACGCCTGCAGGTAATGGAGGTAGTTCTGCTGCCCCTCGGCCTCCTGCGCGTGCACGGCACCGACGTTGAGCGACTCCTCCAGGACCCGCGTGTAGGTGATGTTGCCCCAGCCGGCGTTGTTCCAGTCGTGCAGCGTCGTGCCGCTGACGTCGATGTAGCCGGGGTCGTTGATCTGGGTCTGGGGCGTGATCGCACCCGCGTTGAGGGCTCCGGAGAGCGTCACGACCTTCATGACCGATCCCGGCTCGTACAGGCTGTTCGCGATCGGATCGGTCAATTGGGCGCCCGGAGTCGTCGCGAAGTTGTTCGCGTTGTAGCTCGGCGCAGTCGCCCAGGCGACGATGCCGCCCGTGTGCGTATCCATGATCAGCGCGCTGCCGGACTCCGCCTTGTTCTGCTGGACCGCCTGCTGGATGATCTGCTCGGTCTGGTACTGCAGGTCGGAATCGATCGTCAGCGACATCGACTGGCCCTCGACGGGGTTCTGCCGCTCGATCGTCGTCACCGGGAGCAGGTTCCCGCTCGAATCCTGATACAGCGATTCGGACCCGTTCCGGCCGCCGAGCTGGCTCTGGTAGTAGCCCTCGACGCCGGCCCCGCCCTGCCCGGCATAGTTGACGAAGCCGAGGAAGCCGGCGCCGAGCGAGTCGCCGGTCTCGCCGCCGGGCAGATAGGTCCGCTGCGGCTGCGCCTGCAGGGTGACGCCGTCGTTGGCCAGAGAAAGCGCCTTGATCTGATTGGCGGCGGTCTGGGAGATGCGGCGCGCGACGTAGGCGAACTTCGCGTGCGAGCGGTAGATGTGCAAGACCTGGTCCGGCTGGAGATGGAGCACGCTCGCGAGCCCGTTCGCCGCCTGCTCCTTGTCCGCGGTCGAAAGCTGCTGCGGCGGCGAGAGGGCGACGTCGTACACCGTCGTGTCGAGCGCGAGCGGCCGCCCGGTGCGGTCGTAGATGACTCCCCGGGTCGCGAGCAGCTCCACATCCTTCACGTGCTGCTGGTTCGCGGCGGCGGCGAGGAACGTGTGCTCGCCGACCTGCCAGTAGGCGAGGTGGCCCCAGATGACGGTCGCGACGAGAATCACGACCCCGATCAGCCAGAAGAGACGGAAGCGGGGCAGCTCGCGACGCGGCGAGGGGGTCGGCGCGCGGCGGCTGCTGAATCGATGCGTGACCTGATGCCTGACCGCCATCAGCCGGGGACCGGGGAGCGCGGTGAGACCGCGTCGAAGAGCCGCGCCAGCGCCGCCCCCAGCAGCTGTTGCCAGAGCGGCCGCTGGTCGGGCCTGGTCTGTCCGATCGGCTGGTAGACGTCGAACGTCACCGGCTGGAAGGGCACCGAGTCGAACGTGGTGGGACGGGCGAGGCCCTGTTTCTGCGCCGCGATCTGCACGCGCGCGGGCGTATGCAGCATCGCCTCCTGGTAGCTCAGCTGACCCCCCTCGGACGTCAGCTGACTCTGCTGCGCCTGGAGCTGGTTCAGCTGATAGGAGCTGCCCGTCGCCTGCGCCGAGACGGCGAGGTAGGCGATGGTGACGACGACCGCCGCCGCGCCGAGCACGTAGACGCGCGCGAAGACGCCGAGCCGAAGCCGGATCGCATCGGCGTAGGCGGCGGCGCGCAGCAGCGCCGGCCGGGCACTCCGGCGCTGGCGGGTGACGTGGCGCCGGTTCTGCGTCTGGCCGGGCGCCAGTCGGCGGCGATTGAGTATGCGGGATGTGACCAAGTCGAGCCTCTGGAGAACGATGGGGAAGCGTGGGGAGAACGAAGCTGGAGAGACGGCTCAGAGTCGCTCGGCCGCGCGGAGGCGCGCAGAGCGGCTGCGGGGGTTTGCCATGATCTCGTCTGGCGCCGGTTGGACCGGCTTGCGGGTCAGGATCCGCAGGCGGCGCCGATGCTCGCAGGTGCACTGTGGCTGCTCAGGGGGGCAGATGCAGTCGCGGGTCTCGTCGCGAAAACGGCGCTTCACGATGCCGTCCTCCAGCGAGTGGAAGGAGATGACGACGATCCTGCCGCCTGCTCGCAGCCGCTCGATCGCGGCGCCGAGGCCACGCTCGAGGCTGGCCAGCTCGTCGTTGACCTCGATCCGGAGCGCCTGGAAGGTTCGGGTCGCCGGGTGGATGCCCTTGGGCCAGGCCCCTCTCGGAATGGCGCCGGCGATGAGGTCGGCGAGCTCCGTGGTCGTGCGCAGGGGCCGCCGCTCGACGATGCGCTGCGCAATGCGGCGGGCCCAGCGCTCCTCGCCGTACCGCCAGATGATGCCGGCGAGGTCGCGCTCGGTCAGCTGGTTCACGAGGTCGGCTGCCGTCGGGTCCCCACCGTCTTGATCGAGACGCATGTCGAGCGGACCCTCGGCGCGAAAGCTGAACCCCCGTTCGGGGGCGTCCAGCTGGTCGCTGGAGAAGCCGAGGTCGAGGAGGACGCCGTCGATCGCCCCGATGCCGAGGCGGTCCAGGATCGTCCCGAGGTCCCCGAAGTTGCCCTCGACGAGCGTCAGCCGGGGATCACCGATCTCGAATCCACGTGCAATCGCGCGCGGATCGCGGTCGATGCCGACCAGGCGCCCCTCGCCGAGGGTGGCGAGCAGCGCTCGCGTGTGGCCCGCGGCGCCCAGGGTGCCGTCGACGATGGTGGCGCCCGGGGCTGGTGCCAGGAGATCTATGGC
>JBAPVZ010000477.1:0-4173 GCA_049283435.1 Candidatus Dormiibacterota bacterium | reverse complement strand
CCTGATGGGGGCGCTGCTCGTGCTCGCCTCGTGCGCGTCCAGCGCACCGGTCTCGTCGTCGACGACGAGCGGGCAGGGGGGTGGGCTGGCGCTGCCGAAGGGCAAGTTGCCCGCGCTCCAGGGATCGACCTTCACCTACTGGTACGGTCTCATCTTCTCGGACGCGGCCAACCAGACCGAGGCCAACCAGATCAAGGCCTGGGGCAGGCTGCACCACATCAACGTGGACGCCGTGCCGGTCAATCAGAACGACACCGTGACGAAGGTGTCGGCGGCGCTGGTCGCGCACACGATGCCGGACGCCCTCGACATGGGCGATGCCTTCGCGATCCAGCTGAAGAGCAGCAGCGCTCTCGAGAACATAACTGCGCTGAAGAACCAGATCGGCACGGCGAACGGCGGCTGGCTGTCCGACGTCGGGACCAAGCAGACCGATCCGGCGTGGGCCCTCGGCGTCCCGTACGGCGCGTCCGGAAACCTTCTCGCCCGGCGTACCGACGTTCTGAACCCGCTGGGATTGACGAAGGCGCCGGAGACGTGGGCTCAGGTCGTCTCGGAGAGCCAGAAGGCCCAGGATCCGCCGAGCACCTACGGCATGGGCTGGGGGTTCTCCAACGTGGGTGACTCCGAGGGCTGGGTCGAGGCCGTCCTCCACGACTACGGGGTTCGGATCGCCAACAACGCGGGCACGTCGTGCACGCTCGACACGCAGGCGACCCGCAATGCGGTCTCGTTCCTCGCCAACGCCGCTTCAAAGCGCCTGATGCCGCCCGGAAGCAATGTCTGGGACGGCGCCGGCAACAACCTGGCCTATGAGAGCGGCAAGGTCCTCTTCACCGAGGACACGGGCAGTATCTACCTGGCTCTGAAGCCCGGCTCCTCGCTCCAGACCGGAACTGCGCTCAGCACATTCCCGGGCGGCCCGAAGATGCGTGTGGCGCCGGCCGGCGCCCAGGTTCGCGCCATCCCGACCGGGTCGAAGAACAAAGTGCTCGCCGAGAGCCTGATTCAGTACCTGGAGGAGCCGGCCCACCTGGAGGCGTACTACAAGTCCGCCATCTACGGCCCGGTGCTGAACAACGAAGTCAAGTTCCCGGTGTTCAACAACCCGAGCCAGGACACGGTGCACGCGGCGCTGAAGCAGCTGGCCCTGACCGGGACGACCAACTCCTACCCGGACAAGAACAACGCCGCCTTCTCCGAGTACAGCAACACCTTCCAGGCCTCGCTCATGCTCCAGGCGGTCGTGGTCAACCACGAGAAGGTGGATCAGGCGGTGACGCAGGCACAGGCTGCCTGCCAGAAGATCTACAGCCAGGCGGCGGCGGCCGGAGGTTAGGAGAAATCTTGGTAGCCAACCCAACCTCGTCGTGGCGAATCGTCAATGCGCCCTAGCAAGAGCGGGGCGGGGGCGGCGGGCGCCCCCGATCCGCTGCGGCTGATTCGCGAACGTGCGTTCCCGCGGCGCAGACGCTCACCGAACGACACCGCCCTGCTCGGCTACCTGCTGGTCATCCCGGTGGTGTCCGTGCTGGTCCTGCTCGTCGGCTACCCATTTGTGTACTCGGCCTGGGTCAGCTTCACTAACACCACGGTCGGGGTCGCTGGTAGGTTCGTCGGTTTCGCGAACTACCTGACGCTAGTCGAGGACCCCACGTTCCGCGTCGCCCTGGTCAACACCGTGGTCTACGTGGCGGCGGTGGAGATCCTGAAGCTCTCCCTGGGGCTGGCGGTCGCGAGCCTGCTCATGCAACCGCTGCGAGGCCGCAACCTGTGGAGGGCACTGGTTCTTCTTCCGTGGGCGATGCCGGGATTCGTCGCCTACATCCTCTGGAAGCTCATCTACGACCCCACGGACGGCGCCCTCAACATTCTCCTGTTGGGCCTCGGCCTGAAGAGTCCGATATCGTTTCTCGGCGATCCGACGCTGGCTCTCCCCAGCGTCATCCTCCTCACCGTGTGGCAGGGCTTCCCCTTCTGGGTGATCATGTTCCTGGCCGCCATGCAGGGCGTGTCCAAGGAGTACTACGAGGCTGCCAAGATCGACGGGGCGGGTGGCTGGAGCCGCTTCGTGCACATAACGATCCCGAGCATCAGATCGACGATCTGGATCGTCCTGATGCTCTCGACCATCGTGACAGCCAACGCCTTCGCGGCCATCTGGCTCACCACCCAGGGCGGTCCGGCCAACGCCACGACCATCATTCCCATCTACGCCTATCTCGGACTTCAGAACCTCAAGATCGGATCGGCGGCGGCAGACTCACTGGTCCTGGTGCCGATACTGCTTGCGTTCCTCGCACTGGTGCGCTGGAGGATGGTGCGGGCTGATGCCTAGGTTGAAGCCGATGATGGTCCAGCGGTCGTTTAAGTACGCCGCGCTAGCGGCGCTGGCGATCTTCATTCTGTTCCCCGTCTACTACATGCTCGTCACCTCGTTCAAGACGCAGAACGAGATTCTCCAGAATCCTGGGTTCTGGATCCTCCATCCGACGCTCGTCAATTACGGGGCGATCGTGAGCAACGGGGTGCTGCACGGAGTGTTGAACAGTGCGATCGTGGCAGTGAGCTCCACGATCGTCGCGCTGGCGGTGAGTGTGCTAGGCGGATACAGCCTGGCCAGTCTCCGTTACCGCCTGCGCGGTGCGGTGCGGTACCTCCTCATCTTCGCGTACCTGATCCCGAGCACGATCCTTTTCATCCCCATGACGGTGCTGATGGCCGACGTGGGCCTGATCGACACACTGCCGGGGTTGATCATCTGCTATCTGAGCTTCACCACGCCGCTCGGGACGTGGCTGCTCATGGGGTTCTTCCAGTCTCTGCCGCCGGAGCTGGAGGAGCAGGCTCGGGTGGATGGAGCGACACGGGTCGGCGCCCTGTGGCACATACTGTTGCCGCTCACGCGGCCGGGCATGATGGCGGTGGGGGTCATCATCTTCACCGCCGCCTGGAACGAATACCTGTACGCGCTGGTCCTCAACATCTCGCCGGCTGTCTACACGCTGCCGCTCGCCATCAGCGGGCTGATCAGCGGCGATGTCTATCGCTGGGGCGAGATCATGGCCGGCTCCGTGATCGCATCGCTTCCGGTGGTGAGCATGTACTACCTCAGTCAGCGATTCGTGATCGAGGGGTTGACATCGGTGGCTGTGAAAGGGTGACGTGCACCGCCTCGCGTGCCGGCATTCGGGGCTCTCCCAGTCTTTCGGAGGGCTCGGGTGCCGGCATTCGGGGCGCCACAGCGGACCGACCAGCAGTGGTCGGAGTGGCCCTTTACGAAGGTGCAGACATCTGCCCCCTTGGGCACAACGGGTTGGCCAAGCAGCTGAGGCAGCAGGTGGTCGCGTCCAATCGTGGCCAGCTTCTTTCGCCTCGCCACCAACACCCACCTGGGCACCGATGGGGCCGGAGCGCGCCGGGAAGCGACCGACTTCCACACGATCGTGCTCTTCGGCAAGTCGGCCAAAACCGCGAGCACCTATCTCAAAAAAGGGACGGCTCGCGCAGGTCGAGGGCCGGCTGCAGCATCGCAGCTGGGAGGCGGCGGAGGGTCAACGGCGGACGGCGACTGGGGTCGTCAGCGAGTCCTTCCTGATGCTCGGTGCACGTCAAGGAGCGGAGGTCGCGTGAGGTCGGCGGCCGACGTGACGCGTCCGACCTGAGGGTGTCCCCGCGGCGGCGAACAGCCGCTCCGCGGCCCCCGCACGCCGGACCCGCCTCGACAACCCAGCTCCGGGCGAGCGGCCCCAGCGCGGCAGCCTGAGCGAGCGGCTCGTCGAACGAGCATCGCCGAGGCGCCGCGTTCGCCACCGGGGGCTGCTCACGCCAGCCGCAAGCAAGGCCCCGCCCGCTGGCTGCGGGCCGGCGCGTCCGTCGTTCAGTCGATCTCGGGAACCTTGAGGCCGTCGAAGGTCGCCTTGTTGATGAACTTGTAGAGCGTGACCGGACTCCCTTCCACCTTGACCTGGGCGACCGCCGCGTACCGCTCCTGGGTCGTGCCCCGGCTGGTCGTCCGCTTGGTGCGCCGCTTCTTGATGTCGCTGTCCGGGACCTCCGTCGTCGCCTTCGTTCGCAGGTTGTAGAACTGCACAGCTCTCGATTCTCCTTTCTGCCTGGCCGCGAGGCGGACACCGGCGGTGCTCACCCCGACTACGCCGCGCAGTATAGGCA
>JBAPVZ010000476.1:0-2598 GCA_049283435.1 Candidatus Dormiibacterota bacterium | reverse complement strand
GGCTCCGGAATGCCTCGGCCGGGCGATCGGCGTTGCCGTCGGCGGCGCCCTTGCCGCCGCTTTCCTCCTCCTGTCGGCGGTGTGCTACCGGGTGCTGGCGGAGCCGTCCATCGTCGCCGGCCACGCGGTCGGGAACGTGCTTCTGGTCCTCTCCTACCTGTTCCGCGGCCCGGCACTCGCCGGACCGCTCGCCTTGCTCGAGTTCTCGGCGGGCTCGCTCGCGCTGCGCGCGGTCCTGCTGCCGCGCTGGCTCGGCTGGCTCGGGATCGTCGCCGGCGCCAGCTCGCTGCTCAGCACGCTGTACCTGCTGGTTCCGTTCGACAACCGCTCCGTGCTCTACGCGATCCTGCTCCTGGCCGCCGTGCTCGGCTTCCTCTGGCTGGGCCTCGGTGGCATCGCCCTCGCGCTGCCAGGCGGGTGGACGACGGCCCGGCGCCGGGCTAGGTGACGAGGGGACGCAGTGGCGTGCCGTCGAGCGCGTCGACCGTGATCCCACTGTGCAGGAAGGCCGCCATGTCGCCGCGGTCGACCGCCCGCATCGCGCGGGCATGGTCGGCCCGCGCCGGGAACAGGACCGCGACGTGCGAACCGGTGAGGCCGCCGATCGTGCGCAGTGCCTGCTGCGTCTCGGGGTCGTTCGTCGAGAAGCGGAGCGAGAGGTCGAACGGTCGCGGCCGGCTGAACGCGAGCGTCAGCGTCGCGGCCCTCCCGCCCCCGTCCACACGCCAGGAGCCGGACGCGGAGACGGCGGTCGTCCCCCGCTCGCGGGCCGTGCGGTAGGCGGCGGCAAGGCCCGGATGGGCGGTCGGCGACACGGTGAGGAACAGCCCCCAGCCGCCCGGGAGCCGGACCAGCACCGGCTTCGCCTGTGTCGACCGCTCTGTGCTCACGACTCCCTCCCGAGATCGCGCAGCAGGCGCTGCGCTGCATTGTGGCCCGGCGCACCCATCACGGACCCGGCGGGATGGCATCCCGCGCCGCCCGCGTAGAGCCCCGGCAGCCCGGTGGCGTACGGCACGCGGTCGGTGAACGCGAACGAGTTGTCGAGATGAAAGATATGGCCGCCGGTGATGCCGAAGTGGCGCTCGATGCCGGTCGGCGGCAGCGCGAACGTGTCGACGACAAGGTCGCTGGTTCCCGGCGCGAACCGATCGCAGATCGAGAGCAGATGGTCGACGTAGCCGGGCAGGGCCTCATCCCAGCTCGCGCCCGCCGGCGCGTAGGGGACCGACTGGACGAACAGCGCCGCCGAGTGGTTGCCGTCGTCGTCGCGCAGCGTCGGGTCGAGCGTCGTGTGCACGTACCACTCGATCGGCGGCAGCTCCGGCAGCCGGCCGGCCTCGACCTGCGCCCACATGCGGCGGAGCGCGGCCATCGGCTCCTCCTCGGGCAGCAGATGGATCGTCGTCCCCAACGGTCGCCGGTCGCCCGGGGGCAGGCAGGAGAAGCGGGGCAGGTCGCGCAGCGCGAGGTTGACCTTCAGCGTCGTGCCGGGCCGCCGCTCGACCTCGAGCTTCGCCCGCAGCGGCGCCGGCAGATCGTCGCCGGCGACCGCCGCCAGGCGAAACGGATCGCAGGCCCCGAGCACCGCGCTCGCGCTCACCTCGCTGCCGTCGGCGAGCACGACACCGGCGGCGCTGCCTCGTGCGACGAGCAGGCTCGCGACCGGCGAGCCGGTGTGAATCGTCACCCCGGCGCCGCGGGCGAGGTCGGCGAGGCGGTCAGTGACCGTGCCCATCCCGCCTTCGACGAGCATCCAGGTCCCGCCCGCGCCGGGCAGGCGGCAGAGGTTGTGCACGAGGAAGTTCTGCCCCGAGCCGGGTGTGTCGGGCCCGCCGGTGTGGCCGGTGAGGCCGTCGGTGACGAGATACATCGCGAGCACGAGCTCGCTCTGGAAGTCGAACCGGGCGAGGTAGTCGGCGACCGAGCCCCGGCTCAGCGCGCAGAACGTCGCCCGCAGCTGCGGCCGGATGTATCGCTCGGCCGTCTCCTCGAGCGGGAGCGGCTCCTGCAACAGGGCGGGCGCCAGATCCTCTCGCAGCGCTGCCAGCTCGGCGCCGAGGGCCTGGTCGGCGCGCCAGTCCCGCTCGCCGAAGAGCGCTTCGAACTGGGCCTGGTTCTCCGCCGGATCGGCGCCGAGCAGCAGGTGCCGGTTTCCCGTCGTCGGCAGGAAGTAGTGCGGGTCGCGCCGGATCAGCGGCAGGTCGAGCTCCAGCGTGCGCAGGAGCTCGGGCGGCATCAGCCCGAGCAGGTAGGCGCCGGTCGACTGGCGCAGCCCGGGGGCCCTGGCGAACGGCGTCTCGGTGCGGCAGGCGCCGCCGATCACGTGCTCCGCCTCGAACACGGCGACCCGGAGCCCGGCGCGAGCGAGCAGCACGGCGGCGACGAGGCCGTTGTGGCCGGCGCCGATGATGGCGACGTCGACGGCCCGGGGCCGCTCGGGGAGCGTCTCGCCTGGATTCTGCACGTTCGACAGGCTACCTCGGTCCGGAACGACATCTGCCGGCGCGGACCTTTTCAGGTGGGAGGGCGGACGGTCGTCAGGGCGGCGACAAGAATCCCCGAGGCGCAGGCGCGCCGAGTCGGGCGGCATTGGAG
>JBAPVZ010000475.1:0-1549 GCA_049283435.1 Candidatus Dormiibacterota bacterium | reverse complement strand
TGAGGTGCAAGATCGTCGAGGTCGGGTCGGTCATCGTGTCTGGCACCGGCACGGGCAATCGACCCGCGAACTGCGCCAAGTCCATCTCCAACTGACCGTTCTGGGGATTTTCGGGCTGCTCAAGTTTACGAACCGCCCCTGCACGTTCGACGGTGGAGGGGCCTGAGGATGGCTCGATCGCAGCGGCCTGGCGGGTCCCTCAGAGGGATCTTGCCTGGCGTTCTCGGGCCTGCGGGAGCCCGCCCGGTCGGGCTCGAACCGCCGTCGCCGCCAGGCTAGTTGGCGCCACCGCCGCTCAGATCGGCGTCCACGACCAATCGCTGCTGGTAGACGTGGTTCGTCGCATCCCATGCCCCGTCGCAGGTGATCAGGGACAGCGTTGGGCTCCCGGACCGTGAGAACAGCCCGAAGCTGTCGGGACGGGCGGTGTAGGGAACCGAGAAGCTCTTCGAGACGACGAAGCGCAGGGTCGGGTCACCGGCGAGTGTCACGAAGATCTCGTCGCCGGGTTGCAGTTCCTTCAGCTGCCAGAACACTGCAGGCCCGGTCGTCCAATCGAGGTGACCGTCGACCACGGCGTCACCCGGCTGTCCCGGTCGGACTCCGGGTTGATACCAACCCACGTCGTCGGGACGCGCCGGGACGGCCATATCCCCCTGAGGGTCCACGCCGACGGCCTCGACAGCGGCGTCGACGCTGATCCGCGGGATGCGCAGCCGGTTGGACGCCGAGCTGACCGGAACGGGGGTCGGCGGCGCCTGCGCGGGCACCACGGCGGACGGAGTGGTGGTTGCCCGGCCGGGCGACGGCTGAGCCTCCGCCGCCGAGACCGGGCTCTGCGCTCGGTGCGTCGCGAGATACCAGCTCCTGCCTCCCAGACCCACGAGCACAGCGACCAGCGCGATTGCGAGCGCTATGGCCAGGCCCCGGTGGCGACCCGACGGGGGCGAAGACGACGAGCGATCGCTAGCCGGCGGCCTCATCTGACCGATGCCCAGCTCGCGGCCGATCGCCCCCGTCGTGGTGAGGCCTGCGGTGCGTCCGGGCAGAGGTGGCCGACCGGATCCACAGACCAGCGCTGGAAAGCACGCTGCAAGGACAGGGCGCTATGGCCGGGGCGGGGCGCCCGTGTTAGGGAAGCCGGGGGCCGTGCCGGACGGGGGGGAGGCCGGAGCAGGAGTTGCCGTCGGCGTCGGTGCCGGGGTCACCGTCTCCACCAAAGGCGGCGAAGCACTGGGCAGGAAGCCGGGAGCACCCGAGTAGACGGCAGTGATGCTGTCACGGCCTGACGCCAGGGCTGACGTCGTGATCGTGGCATGGCCGCCGCTGCCGATGGGTGCCGTGCCCAGGCTCGTCGTGCCTTCTTCGAAGGTCACGCTACCCGTGGGAGTGCCGCCCGTGACTCCCGCCACCGTCGCGGTGAGCGTCACGGGAGCGCCCGAGGTTGACGGGTTGGATGACGAGGCCAGACTTGTCGTGGTCGAGTTGCTGGCGGTCGTGCAGGTGTCCGGAGGCCTCGTGATGAGATTGCTGTCCAACGTCACTGCGC
>JBAPVZ010000474.1:0-3135 GCA_049283435.1 Candidatus Dormiibacterota bacterium | reverse complement strand
GCTCGCCGGCATCCCGCTGACGCTGCGGGGCGTCGCGAGCTCGGTCGCGTTCTGCACCGCGCAGCACCGGGACGGTCCGGCCGATCTGCGCCGCCTCGCGGCTGCCGCCGACACGCTCGTCGTGCTGATGTCGCTCGGTCGGGCGCCCGAGCTGGCGGCGGAGCTGGCCGAGACGCTCGGCGAGGGCCGGCCGGTCGCAGCGATCTCCTGTGCCGGGACCCCGCGCGAACGCGTGCTGCGGGCGACGCTCAGCACGCTGGCCGGCGAGGTGCGCGACGCCCGACTCGAGGCGCCGGCGCTGCTCGTCGTCGGCGAGGTGGCCGGCGCGGGCGTGCTGCGCCGCCTCGGCGCTCGGCCCGAGACGGTCGAGATCGCCGCCGCCGAGGCCTGACCGCCGCTACGCGGGGAAGCGCGCGGTCCGGTACATCTGGGCGCTCCAGTCGGGATCGAGCGCGCGGGCGGCCTCCAGATCGGCGACCGCACGTTCGACGTCGTAGGCGACCCGGCGCACCGTGACGCGACCGTCCTCGACGACGAGATAGGACGCCCGCGGATCGCCGTCGGCAGGCGAGCTGACGCTGCCGCTGTTCGCGACCGTCAGCTGGTCGAGCCGGCGGACGAACGGGAGATGCGTGTGCCCGTAGGCGGCGACCGAGGCGCCGAGCGGGCCGAACGTCGCCGCGAGCACGTCGTCGCCCGACTCCTCGACGACGACCGACCACACATCGCCCGGTATCGCATGCACGACGGCAACCCGGTCCTCGTCGCGCCAGAGGAGGGGCAGGGCGGCCAGCCACGCAATCCGCTCCGGGCCCAGCTTCTCCTCCATCCACGCGACGTGTCGCTGCATCCACGCGCGCCGGTCGGCCGGCACCGCGGGCGGTGCGTCCTGCTCCAGCAGGTGCTCCCAGTTGCCCTGGATGGCCGGCCAGCCGAGCTCGCGCACGCGGTCCACGCACTCGGCGGGCCGCGGTCCGATCCCGACCAGGTCGCCCCCGTGCACGACGACGCCCGGGCGCACGTCCTCCAGATCGGCGAGCACGGCATCGAGGGCGATGAGACCCCCGTGCACGTCGGAGACGATGGCGATTCGATTCGGCATGGCGGGTTGGAGGGTAGCGGTCGGGGTGGGGCGGCGGCCGGCCGCCGATCGCTGAACAGCCCTCTACGCCGCCGAAGCCGTCACGAGCGCCGGCGGTACAGGTCGCGCAGCAGCGAGATCTCAGCCCCGTGGTGGATCGCCTCGCGGTTGATGTGCAGGACCAGCGCCGCCATCGAAGCGTCCGGAAACGCCTCGGTCGGACCCGCCGGCGCCGCGAGCCCGGCGGCGTCGAGGCTGCGAACGCCCCCGGCCCATCGCGCGTGGACCTCGTCGAGCTGACGCAGCGCCTCGTCCGCCCGCTCCGGGTAGACGACGTCCTGGTAGGTCATCGGCGGCCCCCCGAAGTGACTGGCGACACGCATGCCGAAGACACCGACGAGGAGGTGGCAGAGCCGCCACGCGAGCGTCGTCACCGGCGGCGGATCGGGCTCCGGGAAGGCGTAGTCGAGCACGAACGCGCCCGCTCCGGCTGCCTGCGACGTCGTGCTCTCGCCACGCCGCCTGAGATTCCAGCAGCCGCCGACCGGCTCCCAGAGGTACTCCTCGTCCGTCAGGCCCTCGAGGCGGGGTCGGAGCTGGTTGCGCCAGTGCCACTCGAGCTGGTCGACGAGCTCCTGGGTCCAGTCCACGGTGCGATCGGTCATAGGTGTCATCCTGGCGCCCAATGCGGACACCTGGCGCCTCGACAAATGGTAGGTGAACACATACGATATGTGAATGCGTATAAATCTCGCAGCAATCCGCGCCTTCGACGAGCACGCGGTCGCGCTGAGCGGCGACGCGGTCGCTGCGGCCGCGCCGAGCGACCTCGACCGCCCGACACCGTGCGCCGGCTGGCAACTGCGCGATCTGCTCGCACACATGACGGCCCAGCACCGCGGCTTCGCCGCCGCCGCGCGTGGGAGGGGGGACGAGCGCGGGATCTGGGACGCCAGGGCCGCGAGCGAGGATCCGGCCGGCGACTACGCCGCCGCCGCGCGCGAGGTCGTCGCCGCGTTCGCCGGGCTTCGCGAGGCCGACGCGATGCTCCTTCCAGAGCTCGCGCCGGCCCCGTTCCCGGCGCCGGTCGCCGTGAGCTTCCACTGCGTCGACTACGCCGTCCATGCATGGGACGTCGCCCGCTCGCTGGGCCGCCCGCTGACCGTGTCGGACGATCTGGCGGGGGTCGCGCTCGAGATCGCGCTGCGCGTACCCGACAACGAGGCGCGGCGCGGCCCCGGCACCGCGTTCCAGCGCAGTCTGCCCGCGCGTGACGACGCTCCCGTGTTCGAGCGGGTGCTGACCTGGCTCGGCCGCGACCCGGCCTGGGCGCCACCGCAAACGTAGGCAGCGTGCGCCACCCCGGCGGCAGCGACCGCCAGCACCCGCGGAATCCCCAGCACGGCCAGCACCGCCAGGACCGTCCGGATCTGGCAGCCCTGGTGACGCCGCTCAGCCGCGCGCTGGTCGCCGCCGAGCGGCCCGCGCTCGACGCGCACGGCCTCACCATGTGGGCGTACATCGTCCTCAGCCGTCTGGAGGGCACGACCGTGCGCACCCAGCTGGCGCTCGCCGCCGCGATCGGCGCCGACAAGACGCGCCTCATCCCGACACTCGACGACCTCCAGCGCCGCGGCTTGATCGAGCGGACGCCCGACCCCGAGGACCGCCGCCGCCATCTCCTCTCGATCAGCCCGGCCGGAAGCGAACTGCGTGCCCGCGCGCAGGCGGCGATCCGCGCGCACGAGGAGCGGCTGCTCGCACAGCTGCCGGAGGCGGAGCGGGACGCGTTCCTCAGGGGGCTGGCGCGGCTCAACACGCTGTC
Source organism: Candidatus Dormiibacterota bacterium (assembly GCA_049283435.1). GTDB lineage: Bacteria > Chloroflexota > Dormibacteria > Dormibacterales > Dormibacteraceae > CAVTSA01. The sequence goes on along the minus strand of JBAPVZ010000474.1, from coordinate 229 downwards.
CCGCGACGAGCTCACCGGGAGCGCTTGACCGCAGCCTTGACTCTCCCGCCTGGGGAGGCTCGAAGCTCGATGCCTGGATCGTCCCTACACCGACACGCCGGACGAGCGGCAGCATCGCACCGAGGTCGGCTGGCCCGTCTTCCTCACACGATCCGAGGGGGAGTCGTAGCCGCTCGCCGCATCGTCACCGCGGCGACTCCGAGGCCGGCGAGAAACGCGGCTCCCGCGA
>JBAPVZ010000473.1:0-2964 GCA_049283435.1 Candidatus Dormiibacterota bacterium | reverse complement strand
GTACATCACGATGGAGCGCAACCCCTACTACTGGGGCATCGACAAGTGGGGGAACCAGCTCCCCTTCATGGACCAGATCACGAACCAGAACTACCAGGACCCGCAGTCGATGCGGCTGGCGATCCAGCAGGGCAAGGCCGACTACGTCAGTGGCGACCAGATCGGCATCACGCTGGCCGACGTGCAGAACCTCCAGAACACGCCCGGGATGGAGCTCTTCTACTGGGACAGCGGTGACGGCACCGGGTCGATGTACTTCTTCAATTACGACTACGAGGACGCCAAGCTGCGGGCGCTGTTTCGCAACAAGGTCTTCCGGCAGGCGATGTCGCTGGCGTGGAACCGGGAGAACGCCCGCAAGGTGATCTACTTCGAGCAGGGCGAGCTGACGGCCGGCACGATGAGTCCGAAGGCGGTCGAGTTCCACGTCGGCACCGGCCCCTCCGTCTACAAACAGTGGCGCACGAACTTCCTGAGCTACGACCCGAAGAAGGCGGAGCAGATGCTGGACTCGATCGGCGTCAAGAAGGTGGGACAGTGGCGGACGATGCCGGACGGGTCGCCGCTGCAGATCACGCTCAACTATGCGGCGAACGCGACCAACGACCACGTGCAGAAGAACGACCTGCTGTCCAAGGACTGGCAGGCGATCGGGATCAACGCCGATCCGAGCCCCGTCCCTCCCGACAGCCGCCTCGCGCTCTGGGCGGCGGGCAAGCTCCAGATGTACTGCGACTGGGGCGTCGGCGACGGCCCGAACTGCCTGACCTACGCGAACTGGATCGTGCCGACGGACCCCCAGCGGTGGGCGCCGTTGGAGGGCGAGTGGCTCCTTCTCCAAGGCACCGCGCAGGCGAACGCGCAGCCGAACGTCGACCCCTGGAGCCGCACGCCGCCGAACCTGCAGCCTGATGCCGGCGGCCCCGTCGACCGAATCCAGAAGCTCTACCTCGCAGCCCCCCTGGAGACGGACTTCATGAAGCGCAACCAGAGCGTCTGGAACATCATGAAGATCCACCTCTCGGACGGGCCGTTCTTCAGCGGGTGCGTCTCCAACTACCCGCTGGTGCACATGAGGAAGACCGACATGAAGAACATCCCACGCCGCGATCAGACGTGGCTCGGCGGCTTCGACGGTCCGTGGACGATCGTGCCCAACGGGATGTACGACCCGAGCACCTGGTACTGGTCGGACCCGACCAAGCACCCGGTGACCTGAGGCTCGCGAGGGGTTCCGGGGCCACCGCGGTGCCGCGGCCCCGGCGCCGTGCGGGCGATCACCCGACCGCGGCGCGTTTCCAGCCCGTGATGCGAGGGAGGTGAGGATGACCGCTCGCCGGTTCCAGGACCTGACCGTCGTCGACTTCCACGTCCACTTTCGCGGCGAGGGCGCCCGGCTTGCGGCCGAGCCCTCCACCGCCGCGGAGGCGGCCGCAGGCGCGGCGCCCGGGATGCACGACCAGGACCAGTGGCGCCTGGCCTGGGACTTCCCCGAGCCCGACGGTGGCGGTGGGCGGTCCTGGGAGGAGGAGGCGGACGCGTGGGCCGCCGAGCTGGACCGCTGCGGCGTCGAGAGGATCGTGTTCGTCACCGGTGGCGGCAACGACCGGCTCGCTGAGGTGGTGCGACGCCATCCCGACCGCTTCCTCGGCTTCGCCCACCACGACCCCTTCCTGCCCGGCGCCGCCGAGGAGCTGGAGCGCGCGATCGGGACGCTCGGCCTGCGGGGGCTCAAGCTGATCGCGCCTCGCCTCAGCAGGCGGATCGACGACCCCGCCGGCCGGCCCGTGTGGGAGGTGGTGGCGGCGCATCGCATCCCGGTGCTGATCCACTTCGGCATGTCGGGCGCCGCCGGGGGCATCGCCTACAACGACAAGATCGATCCCGCCCACCTGGAGCCGGTCGCGAAGGAATTCCCAACCGTCAACTTCGTGGTCCCGCACTTCGGGATCCAATATGTGAAAGAGCTCCTGTTCCTCTGCTGGGCCTGCCCCAACGTCCATGTCGACACGTCGGGCAGCAACCAGTGGGTGCGGTGGATGCCATATCCGCTGACCCTCGACGATCTGTTTCGCAAGTTCCTCGAGACGGTCGGACCTGAGCGCATCGTCTACGGATCCGATTCGAGCTGGTTCCCGCGCGGCTACGTGCTCCGCTACCTGCAGGATCAGATACGTGTCTGCCGCTTCCTCCGCGTCCGGCACGACGATCTGCAAGCGATCTTCGGCGGTAACGCGGCACGCCTCCTGGGCCTCCCCCTGGATGGCAACCGTCACTGACCGGCCTGCGAGCTTCCTCCTACTCCGGGTCAGGCGAGTCGGGCCCGCGAGATGGACGCTCGCGCCGGCTCTGCAGCGCCAGCCGGAAGCGCGGCGAGGCGATGGGGCCCTGCAGTAGCGGGTCGCTCGTCTCCTCCATCCAGGACCACAGCTGCTCGTCCAGCTCCCGCCGCACCTGGGCCAGCTCGGGTGCATCCGCGAGGTTGCACTGCTCGAGGGGGTCCGCCTCGAGGTCGTAGAGCTCGACGAGGTGCCGGCGATCGGTTGCGTAGCGGCCGGGATCGGCGCGAAAGATCGCCCCCTGCTGGATGTCGCCCGGCACCTCGACGGCGAAACCGGTCTCGAAGTTCCGGACCAGCTTGTGGCGCTCGGTGCGGATGCAGCGCATCGGGTCGTAGTAGCTGTGGAACGTCTTCTCGGCGAAGATCGCGCCGTGGCTCCCTACCGGCTCATCCCGCAGCCGGCGCAGCAGCGAATGACCCTGGATCTCCTTCGCCGCCGGGATCTCAGCGGCCTCGAGCAGCGTCGGCAGCACGTCGATGTTGCTCGCCAGCTCGGGGATCACCCTCCCCCGCCGGACGCCGCCATGGGGCCAGCGCACGAGCAGCGCGACGCCGATCCCGGGGTCGTAGAGCGTGCACTTCGCGCTCGGCATCGCCCGGCCATGGTCGGCGCTGAAGACGAC
>JBAPVZ010000472.1:0-2681 GCA_049283435.1 Candidatus Dormiibacterota bacterium | reverse complement strand
CTCCTTGGTGGCCCCGAAACCGTGCGCGAGCAGGATCGCCGGTACCGGATGCTGCGGCGTCGCGACGTCGGGCCGGTAGTAGGTCGTGTCGAGCCGTACCGGGACGTTGCCGCGCGGACCCGTCTCGACCGTCAGGAAGCGCGCCGTGGCCTGATAGCCGGCCGGGCGCGAGACGATTGCCCAGCCGCCGAGTGCCGCCGCCAGGACGAGCAGCGCCAGAGCGGCGCCGAGCCACCGCCCGAGACGGCGCCTGGGGGTGCTCCGTCGGGCGGCCATGCTGGTCACGATAGCCGCCGCGCCGGGCCGGTCAGCCTGCTACGTTCGGAGTCATGCCGGAGCCGGTCCGGGTCGCGTTGGCGGGGACGGGTGCGATCGCCCACGCGCATGCGCGCGCGATCGTGGCGACGCCGGGCCTGGAGCTGGCGGGCGTGTTCGACCGCGACCACGCTCGCGCCGAGGCCTTCGCCCACACCTACGGAGCACCGCGGTGCTACCCGACGTGGCAGGCGCTGCTCGAGGACGACGCCGCCGGCTGCGTCGCGGTCCTGGTTCCGCCCGATGCGCACGAGGAGCTCACGCTGGCCGCGCTGGCCGCCGGTCGCGACGTGATGTGCGAGAAGCCGCTCGCCCGCACGGTCGCCGACTGCGACCGCATGCTCGCGGCCGCCCGCGAGGCGGGGCGCGTCCTGCTGCCGGGACACAACCGCGTCTACGAGCCGGGGATCGAGCGCATGGGCGAGATCGTGCACGGGGGCGGACTCGGGCACGTCTACCTCGTCCAGTCGAACGGTCTCGAGCCGCCGTCGCTGCTCGATCGCGTCCCCTGGCTGCGCAGCGAGGTCAGCCTCGGCGGCGTGCTGATCGGGCAGGCGGTCCACGCCGCCTACGTGCTGCGCTGGCTGGTCGGGCCGATCGCCGGCGTGCAGGCGGCGCGCGTGCGGGACAACACGGTGGAGATGACGCGCGAGGACACCGCGGTCGTCACGCTGCAGTTCGAGAGCGGCGCGGTCGGCGCGCTGTCGTCCACCTTCGCGGTCGCCAGGGGACCGCTCGACCACGAGATCGTGCTGTTCGGGAGCGAGGGGTACCTCCGGACGACGCGGCGTGACGGCACCGAGCGCCTCTTCGGCGTCGTCCCCTCGATCTGCGGCGACGAGGAGCTGCACGAGCTCCCGCTGCCGGCGCGCGCGTCGTGGGCTGGGCTCTGGCCCGACTACGCACGGGCGCTGCGCCGGGAGAGTGCGCCGCGGCAGACCGCCGAGGACGGCCGGGCCGCGGTCGCCGTCATCGAGGCGGCGTACCGATCGATGGCCGAGCAGAGGACGGTTCGGCCCGCCCCCTGACGGCAGAGGACGGGCCCATCGAGCAACCGGGGTCGGTCAGTGACCCGGCGGCTTCTGGTGCTGCAGCTGCGCGAGCAGCGGCAGGATGTTCGGCACCTCGGGCGTCTGGAAGCCCTTGACGATGCCCAGGACGGCGCAGCCGACGCCGATGATCGTCGCCAGCACGATCATGACCTTGAGGGGGCCCGACATCGGCTGGCGGGGGACCAGGCCACCCGCGTTGGCGCCCATCCGCATCAACATCATGCCCTGCTGGAGCTTGCCCTTCGCCGCCCCTGACAGCGAGCCGAACATCGTCTGCGCCTCGGCGCCGTGGATCCGACCGCCGGCGCCCTCGCGCACGCGCTGCGCTGCCGTGCCGAGCAGGACACCCTGCTCCATCTGCGTCACCGCGTAGTCACGCACCTCCTGCGGTTTCAGCGCCCGCTGCAGCAGGAAGGCGGCCGGGAAGCAGAGCATGCCGAGGCCCGCCGCGATCCAGAAGGTCGCGTCGAAGCCCTTCGTCGCCTGCTCCAGGATGACGTTCTTCAGCGCCGCCGGCACCTTCAGGGAGGCGATGCTGCTCGTGTTGCCGCCGAGCGACGCCTGCCCGGGAATCGACGGCGTGTTGGCGCTGATCCGGTTGGTCAGGATCGTCGCCATGATGGCGACGCCGAGCGCCGAGCCGACGCGCTGGATCACGTTGGTGACCGACGTCGCGCGCGAGATCAGCTGCGGAGCCATCGTCACGTAGGCCGACGACATCGCCGGCATCATGGTGAGGCCCATGCCGACGCCGCGGGCGATCATCATGCCGATGATCACGCCCTTGCTCGTGTCGTAGGAGATCGTCGCCGTCCAGACCGAGGCGGCGGTCAGCACGATGACGCCGAACGGCACGATCTTGCGGGCGCCGATGCGGTCGACCAGCGTGCCGGAGATCGGCATCATGACCGCCGCCGCCAGCCCCTGGAACGCGAGCAGGAAGCCCGACTCCAGAGTGCCGTAGCCCTGGATCTGCTGCAGGAACAGCGGGAACATGAAGACCGCGCCGAACAGCGCGACGACGACCAGGAACATCAGCGTGACGGCCGCCGAGAACGCATAGTCCTTGAATACGCGAACGTCGATCAGCGGGAAGCGCTGCCGGAGCTCGAAGAGGACGAATCCGACCAGCATCACCGCGCCTCCGAACAGCGGTGCCAGGGTCTGCCACGAGCCCCAGCCATAGGTGTCGGGCTGGCTCAGCCCGTAGACGATGCCGACGACCGCCGGGCTGACCAGGATCAGGCCGAAGGCGTCGAGCGGGTTCCGGACCGTGCCCTCGTGTTCGATCCTGAGCACGATCGCGGACAGGAT
>JBAPVZ010000471.1:0-3156 GCA_049283435.1 Candidatus Dormiibacterota bacterium | reverse complement strand
CTGCAGGCGTTCACGCCGCCGCACCTCGGTCAGCAGCACGTCGCGCTCGGCGCGCAGCGAGCGCAGCTGCTCGTCGAGCGGCCGTAGCCGCTCCCGCAGGCCGGCCACGCGCGCTTCCAGCTCCTCGGGCGCGAGCGCCGTCAGGTCGTCCTGGGCCATCGCCTCATTCTCGTCGCCGTCGCCCGCGGAAGCCGCGGAGAGGAGCCGCCGGGACGCGCGCCACCGCTCGCGGGCGCGCCCCGGCGCTCGGCTCTCCTGTTCTCCTGCTCCTGTCTCCTGCCGGTCAGCCGCGGGGCCGGTCAGGCCGCCTTCGTGTACTCGGCCTCGATGTCGAGCCGGACGTGATCGGCGATGACGACGCCGCCGGCCTCGAGCGCCCCGTTGTAGGTCAGCCCGTAATCCTTGCGGCTCAGTGCCCCGTGGAGCTCGACACCGGCGCGCTGCATGCCGTACGCGTCCTTGATCGGACCCTCGACCTCACCCTCCAGCGTCACCGGCTGCGTGACCCCGTGAATCGTGAGATCCCCGGTGACCGCGTAGCTGGTGCCGCCCTTCGGCTCGATCTTCGTGCTCTTGAAGGTGATCGTCGGGAACTTCTCCACCTCGAAGAAGTCACCGCTTCGCAGGTGGTTGTCGCGCTGCAGCTGGCCGGTGTTCACGCTGTTGGCGTCGATCGTGACCTCGATCTTCGCGTCGCCGGGATTCGCCTCGTCCACCTCGACGGTCGAGCTGAACTCGGCGAAGTTGCCGCGCACGGTGCTCACCATCATGTGCTTGACCGCGAAACCGAGCCTGGCGTGCGCGGGGTCGACCTGATACGTGGACATGCGTCCTCCTCCTTCTCGTTGCCGGCACGCCGCCCTTGGTCGGCGTGCATCGTCCTGCCTGCCGGTCCCTCGCCATCTCTGCGGGGCCGGACCACGCAGCAAAGGAACAAAGTTCCCGAAGGAACTATTCCGATAGGAACGAGATGGCCAGGAACCCCCGGCCCGGTCCGGAGCAGCTCGCCGCCTGGCGGGCCTTGCTGATGGTGTCGCGCGGCCTCCGCGTGCGGCTCGAACGCGAGCTGGCGCAGGAGCGACGGCTGTCCCTGCCCTGGTACGAGGTGCTGCTCCGCCTCTGGGAGGCGCCCGAGCACCGGCTGCGCATGCATGATCTCGCGGTCGGCACGCAGCTGAGCCGCAACGGGCTCTCGCAGCTCGTCGGGCGGATGGAGGCGGCCGGATACGTCGACCGCGTCGCCAGCGACGACGACGGGCGAGGGACCTTCGCCGTCCTGCAACCGGCAGGCAAGCGCGCGTTCCAGCGCGCGGCGCGCATCCACCTGCGCGGCATCGAGGAGCACTTCGGGTCCCGTTTCACACCCGACCAGGCACGCCAGCTCGCATCGCTGCTGGAGTTGGTGATCCACGAGTGTCCGGACGCCGAGCCACAGTGCGACGGCGAGCCCTCGGAGCAACTGGAGACGGGGACCGACTGCATCGAGTGACACCGACCGGCAGCCCGGGTGGTAGCCTACCGGCATGTTCTCCCTCGCTATGAAAGACCGCGGCGCCGCCGCGCGTGACGAGTTCGCGAAGAGCCTCGATCAGGTTCGCGAACAGCTCACGGCACGGCTGGGCGAAGTCGATACGAAGACGCTCCGCAAGCAAGGGAAGGCGCTGAGGAAGCAGAGCAAGGTGCTCGCGGCCCAGGGGCTCGACTACGCAGGCGAGGTGCGTCATCAGCTCAAGAAGACGGGCCTGCCGGGCGCGCTCCTGTCCGCGGTGCCGCCGAAGAAGAAGAAGCGCCGGTGGCCGCTTGCCGCGCTGCTCGTCGGCGCCGGGGTCGGCGCGGTCGCCGCGACGGCCTATTTCCTCTACGACCGGCAGCGGCGCGAGGCGGTCCGCCAGCGGTTGACCGAGGTGCAGGGCGCCGCCTATGAGCGCTACGTGAACCTCGGCGGTCAGGTCCGCGGGAAGGTCAACGGCAGTGATCTGCGGGATCGTGTCGTGGCGGCCATCTCCGGTGGCGGTGAGTTCCCGAAGGGGCTCGACATCGAGGTCGAGGGCCGCACCGTCTACCTGAAGGGTGAGGTCGCCGATGCGGCCGCCGCGGACGCCGCGGCAGAGCGGGCGCACACCGTCGACGGCGTGGTCGCGGTCGTCAACCACACGACCAGCCCGGCCCCGTCCCAGGGCTGATCGGGAAGGGCTCTCCCCGTCGCCCCGAGCGCGAAGGCCGCCGAACGCGGTGAGCCTTCCTACGTCTGGCGTGCCGGGCAGGATCGGCGGCTCCGCATGGTCGCCGATGCGGTGCCGGAGCTCGGTGCCGCGCGCGTCCTCGACGACGGCTGCGGCATCGGCACCTACGTCACGCGCCTTCGCGAGGTCGCGAGTGACTCGTTCGGTCTCGACTACGAGCTGGAGCGGGTGCGCGAGGCGCACGACCGGGCGCCGGGCAAGGTCGTCTGCGCGGCCGGCGAGCACCTCCCGTTCCGCGACGGCGCGTTCGACGCCGTGCTCTCCAACGAGGTCATCGAGCACGTGCGCGACGATCGGGCGGCGGTGGCCGAGATGGTGCGGGTGCTGCGGCCGGGCGGGCGAGCCATCATCTTCTGTCCCAACCGCTGGTATCCCGTCGAGCAGCACGGGATCTACTGGCGCGGCCGGTACCGCTTCGGCAATGTCCCACTCGTCAACTATCTGCCGGATGCGCTGCGCAACTGGCTCGCGCCGCACGTGCGCACCTACACACAGCGCAAGCTCCTGCAGCTGCTCGAGGGGCTGCCGGTCCGCGTCGTCGTCGCGACCCGCATCTTCGGTGGCTACGACAACCTGATCGGCCGGTTCGGCGGCGCCGGCCGGCTGCTCCGCGCCGCGCTGCACAGCGCCGAGCGGACGCCCCTGCGCGTCCTCGGACTCTCGCACCTGCTCGTCGTCGAACGCACCTGAGCCGTCGCGCTCCTGGCCACGGCCGGTAGCGAGACGAGAAGGCCAAAGGGTGGTTTACCGGACCACGACGCCCGGACGTTGCCCCGAGCTGGTGCCTGGCATCACCCGGCCCGCTCGGAGACTTGACTATGGGGAATAGGATATTTCCAATGAGAGTCGTGCGGACGGGTCTCGTGGAAGGCGCCTACGAGGTGCTGAGGGAGCTGATCCTGGACCAGGAGGT
>JBAPVZ010000470.1:0-1810 GCA_049283435.1 Candidatus Dormiibacterota bacterium | reverse complement strand
GCCCGTACCGGGGAGGACGCACCGGCCGGAAAGACGTCGACGATGCCGCCACGGATCGCGAACTGGCCCGGCGCCTCGGCGAGCGCCTCCCGGCTGTAGCCAAGCTCGACGAAGCGGGCGGCGAGCTGCCGGGGGTCGGTGTGCAGCCCGGGCGCGAGCTCGACCCTCGCCTGCCGGAGGCCCTCCACGTCGAGGGTGGCCCGCTGCATCGCGCGCCGCGAGCTGACGACGACGCCGCTCTCCCGGCCGGCGAGCTTGACGAGCGCGTCGACGCGCTGCGACACCGCCTGGTCGAAGGCGGGCGGGCGGTCGAGGAAGGAGATCGAGACCTCCGCGAACAGCGACGCGCGGGGGGTGCCGGCGAGCCAGGGTCGCAGCTCCTCCAGCAACCGTCCCGGGTTCGGCGCCAGCACGAGGACCGCATGCCCGGCGTCGTGCGCGGTGCGAACGGCGGCCGCGGCGACCGGTGCCCAGGCGGCGCGCGGCAAGCCGGCGACGGTCTGCGTCGACCCCGGGGCCGGAGCGGCCAGCCAGGTCCGCAGGTCGTCGGGCAGAGCCAGGGTGCGTAGCGTCGTCATCGGGTCAATCCAGCGCGTTCCTTCGGTTGTAGAAATTCATCGCGCGGTCGAGACCTTCCTCCAGCGCGGTGCGCAGCGCCGCCGCGGCGCCCCCGATCGCGACCATCGCCCGCTCCCGGTCCGGGCCTCGGAGCGGCGCGAGCACGTGGCGGACGCCCGAGGCGGAACCCCGGTGGGCCGGCTTGTCGACTCCGATACGGAAGCGCACGAACCCGCCCTCGCCGAGCGAGCCGATGATCGACTTGATGCCGTTGTTGCCGGCCGCCGAGCCACCGATTCGGATGCGCAGCCGGCCGAGCGGGAGGTCGAGCTCGTCGTGCACGACCCAGATCTGCTCCAGCGAGAGCTCGAGATCACGCCGTGCCTCCTTGACGGAACGCCCCGAGAGGTTCATGAACGTCTGTGGCTCGAGCACCCACACGTGGTGGGCACCGACGGTCCCTCTGCCCACCCTCCCGTGCCAGCGCTTGCGCGAGAGGTCGATGCCGGCACGCGCGGCGAACTCGTCGGCGGCCATCCAGCCGACGTTGTGCCTCGTCTCGGCATACTCCGGCCCCGGGTTGCCGAGACCGACGACGAGGATCTCGGGCGACGGGAAGTCGGTCGGGGGGGAGGACATGTAGGGGGTCGATCTCCATCGGTGGGTGGCGGCAGGTCAGCGGTGGAGGCGCCACGCCGCACGTTACCGGACGCCGGAGCCTGGGCCGCACGCCGAGCGTCAGCCAGGGCGCGCACGTACACCCGTTCCCGGTCAGTCTAGGAGCTTCAGGCGCGCGGCCGCCCTAGAGAGCGGCCGACTCGGCGTCGAACTCGGTTGCCACGAGGCGCCGGTCATGCACGCCGGCGGCCCGATCGGAGGCGAGCCACACGATCGGCGGCCCCATCACGGCTGGGTCCAGCATTTCCGCCCGGACCTCGGCGGGCACTTCGTCGGGAACCATCCCCGTCCGGGTGCCCCCGCCGGGAAGGAGGAGGTTGACCGTCACCGAGCTGCCGGTCAGATCCGCTGCCATCACTCGCGACATCGCCTCGACGCCGGCACCCGCCGGCCCGTACGGCACGAAGCCACGGCGGACCATCGTCTGCTCGTTCATCGAGATGTTGACGACCCGCCCGCCGCCCGCCCGGAGCATCAGCGGCACCACCTCGCGTGCCATCAGAAAGCAGCCGACGACCTTGGTCTCCACGACGTCGCGGAATCCGGCCGGCCCGACCTCCCAGAACGGCTGCGG
>JBAPVZ010000469.1:0-8185 GCA_049283435.1 Candidatus Dormiibacterota bacterium | reverse complement strand
GCGTCCCGAACCCGGTCTGGGCGACGATCGGCAGGATCAGTCCCGGGTACGTGTTGACCAGGTGGAACTCGTCGGTGACGACGAAGGTCGGGACCAGGGTCGTCACGGCCGGCACGAACAACGACATGCCCAGCACGGCGAGGATCTTGTTCCGGGCCCGAAACCGCAGCTTGGCGAGGGCGAACCCGCCGGAGATGCACAGCATCCACTGCAGGCCGACGGTCACGACGGTGAAGATCACCGAGTTGATCGCGGAGCGTGCCTGCACGTACGCCCAGGCGGCGGCGTAGTTCTCGAGGTGCAGGCCGGTCGGGATGAACGGAGGTGGAAACGCGGTGAGCTGCGCCGCCGACATCAGCGAGCCGAGCACGAGGTAGATGAGCGGGAACGCCAGGATCAGTCCGACGAGCGTGACGATCGCGACCCGGATCGCCAGCCGCACCTGTCTGGTGACTCTCATTGGTCCAGCAACCGTCGTGCCAGGCCGAGCACGGCGAGCAGCACCCCGAAGAGCGCGAGCTGCAGCACCGAGAGCGCACCGGCGTAGCCGAGCTGGATGTTGTCGAAGGCGACGAAGTAGATGTAGTAGATGAGCGTCGTCGTCGCGTTGATCGGTCCGCCCTGGGTCAGGATGTTGACCAGGTCGAACGAGCCGTTGGTGAACGCAAGCGTCGCCACGATGACGACGATCACGGTGATGTTGCGGACCCCGGGCCAGACGATGTAGCGGAGGCGCCGAAACGCCCCGGCGCCGTCCAGCGTCGCCGCCTCGATCACCGACTCCGGGATGCGCTGCAGGGCGGCCAGGTAGAGCAGGGTCGCCACCGGCAGCGACAACCAGATGCTGACGATGTCCAGGGCGGGCAGTGCCGTGTGGGTGTTGCTGAGCCACGCCGGGCCGGCGATGCCGACCTTGTGGAGCAGGAAGTCGATGATCCCCTGACCAGGTCGGTACATCCACTGCCACAGCACCGAGGACGCCGCGAAGGAGACGACGGCGGGGATGAAGTAAAGCGTGCGGATGATGCCGATGAAGCGAAAGCGAACGTTGCTGAGCACGGCGAGCACCAAGCCGAGCACGACCGTCGGCACGACGCCGAAGAGGAGGAACACCATCGTCGTCAGGATCGCCTGCGGCACCATCGGGTCGGTCAGCAGACGGCGGTAGTTGGCGAGCCCGACGAACTGCGGGAACCCGACCAGATCCCAGCTCGTGAAACTGATCAGGACCCCCAGGATCACGGGCACGATGATGAAGATCGTGAAGAGGATCAGGTTCGGAGCGAGCAGGGCGAAGGCGGCCGCGCGGTCACGGTCGGCCCAGCGCCCCTCTCCCAGGCGCGCTGAGCCGGCCTCCCGCAACGATCGATCACCTCGCGGAACACGAGGCGGAGCCGATACGGCCACCTTCGGACTACCCCTTGTAGGCGGCGTTGATCGCCGTGTTGAGCTGACCGAACGCCTGCGCGTACGACTCGTGATTGTCGACGACGCCCTCGATCGCCTTCGGGATGTCCGTCTGCGTCAGGCTGTACACGGTCCGCGGCGTCTGCGGCGCGATCGTGCCCGATTGAGCCGCGGTCGTGAACGCCGTGACGTTGGCGGGCGGCCCCGGCAGCTTCTGCCACGCGGCGCCCGCGGTGAGCGCGGAGGGGATCGCCGGGACGACACCGTAGCCGTTCTCCTCGAGCGCCTGGCCTTCGGATGAGAAGAGGTACTTGAAGAACGCGAGCGTCAGGGGCACGTTCTTGACCTGGCTCGACATCGCCCAGGCGATGCTCCCGGCCCCGGTCGGCCTCGTCGCGCCGTGGACGCCGCTCACGAAAGGCATCGGCACCACGTTGAACGTGAACTTGCCGGCCACCGCCGGCCGTATCGTCGGCAGGTTGCCGCGCACCTCGACCGACATCGCGGCCTGCCCGGAGTCGAAGAGGGTCGTGCAGTTGGCCGAGTTGGCGAGGTACGTCGAGTAGGGGACGGCATCGCCGTTCATCGTCGGATCGACGAGCATCTTCCACGCCTTGAGCGACGCGCTGGACGCCAGGTCGGCCGAGGTCTCCGACAGCGAGGTGACCCCGAACGCCTTCATCAGCGGGTTGTACATCGCCTGCCAGTCCGGTGCGTCGCACAGCCCCCACTGCGTCTGGACGCCGTCCTGCACCTTCTTCAGCTTCGCGGCGTCGGCGATCATCTGCGACCACGTCCAGTTGTCGGTCGGGAAGGGCACGCCGGCGGCCTTGAACTCCTCTTCGTTGTAGGCGACGGTGACGGCGTCAGCCTCGTTGGGGAGAGCGAACACCTGGCCCTTGTCCTTCCCGATCGTCGGGATGTACGAGGCGAGGATGTTCGGCAGCCAGTAGTTCTGGTGGTAGGGGTTGCCCTTGGCCAGGTAGGGGCTCAGGCTCTGCGTTATCCCGTCCGTGCTCAACGTGGGCGAGAGAACGTCCTGTGGATTGATGATGTCCGGCAGGTCTCCGGCCAGCTTCTCCGTCAACAGGCTCGTCTGGTAGGCCGTCCCGGCTCCGGTCGAGACGGACTCCACGATGTGCACTCCCGGATGCTTCTTCTGGAACCCGTCGACGACCGGCTTCAGGATCGGCGCGCCGAAGTTCTGGACCGAGATCGTCAACGTGCCGGAGAGCTGTCCGGAGCTCTGGCTGCCGCCTGAGCCGGCCGGAGGACTCGATCCGCACGCCGCCAGCAGGATCCCGAACAGGCTGACGGCGGCCGCCAGGCGCAGCGATCCGCGTCCGCTCCGCGCACGTTGGTCGTGCTCGCGCGCTCTCACGACAGCTCCTCCCTCTCTCGTGGTGACGATTGGACATGGCCGGCTCGCCGCCTGACGGCCGCGGGCACCGACCGGCGGCACCGAAGCTCCCGATGCATCAACTCACTCTCCTTGCCTCTTTCCGTGCCACGCCCCTTGCTCCTGGGGGTGGCACGCGATTCGAGGCATCGCTCATCCACGCAGACGGCACGGCAGTCACCCGACCACGCGCTCGGGCGGCCGGCGGCGGGCGGGCGGCTCGATCGCCTCGACGTAGACGCCGAGCTCCGCGCGCAGGTCGAAGTAGGCGTAGCCACCGTCGCCGTCGAGCCCGGTCCCGAGGCCGGTCTGGACCGCCGGGTAGCCGGCGCGCTCCATCCCCTGGACCGACTCCGCGATCGACTCGACGAAATAGCCGAGGTGGTGGATGCCCTCCCCATGCGCCGTCAGCCACTCCTCGTACAGATTGGGGCCGAGCGTCGACTCGATCAGCTCGACCTGCGGCCGCTCGCTGTTCAGCGCCAGGCGCATCGCGTAGGGCTCACCCCGGCCGCGGAAGGTCGTCGAGGTGAGGACGTGGGTCCCGTAGGTGTACAGCGACCAGCGGCCGACGCCCCAGAGCCGCGCGTAGTGGTCGAGCGCTCGATCGAGGTCCCGCACCACGATGCCGACCTGGCCCACCGGGCGGCCGCGGAAGAACGGCACCGGCGAGCCCTCGGCCGCCGCGGCGCTCGTGGTCGGGTCGGTCCTGCCTTGCTCAGCGCTCATCCGCCGCCTCCCTCGCCGCTGGGAGCGAGTGCGCGCAGGCGCGGCGCGACCTCGCTCGCGAAGAGACGCAGTCCCGTCTCGCCGGGAGCGTCCAGGAACCAGAGCAGGAAGTGTGTCGCGCCCTCCCTGACATAGGCGTGCAGCTGCGCCGCGACCTCGGCCGGGGTCCCCCAGACGGTCGCGTGCGGCAGCGACGGACGGCCTCCCCCGCCCTCTCCCCCGTTCTGCGCATACGCACGCCAGCCGGCGTCCGGTTCGCCACCGTGCCGCTCGGCGGTCCGGGCGAGAGCACCGAGGGCGGCCCGCAGCCCGGACTCGTCGGCGGCGACCAGGGTCTGCAGCTCGACGCTGATCTCCAGCTCGCCGAAGGGCCGCCCGACGCGCTCGCACGCGGCTCGCAGCTCCTCGACGCGAGAGCCGAACCGAGCGGCCGGGACCGGTGTGCTGTTCCATCCCTGGCCAACCCGAGCGGTCAGCTCGGTGAGCGCCGCGTCGCCCTCGCCGAACCACACCGGCGGATACGGTCGCTGCGCCGGAGGGGGCGTGCAGATCGCCTGCGTCAGGTGGTACCACCGGCCGTCGAAGTCGACCGGTTGCTCGGCGGTCCACAGCTCGCGGCACAGGCGAAGGCCCTCCTCCACCTGCTCGAGCACGGTCTGCGGATCCCCGGGGCGGGGCAGCCCGTAGGCCAGCTGCTCGCCGGCATTGCGACCGGCGTCGAGGAAGTAGACGAAACGCCCCCCGCTGATCTGATCCAGGGTGGCGACCATCTTCGCGGCGACCGCGGGCTGCCGGAGGTAGTGCGCCTGGTGCAGCATCCCGAGGCGCGCTCGGCGCGTCCGCGCGGCCAGCCCCGCGAGCACCGTCCAACCTTCCAGGATCGCCCCCTCGGCGCCCAGCATCAGATGGTCGGCGACCCAGAGCGAGTCGTAGCCGAGCTCGTCGGCGAGGTAGCCGAGCTCCATCGTCGTGCCCGCGTGCAGCTGCTCATAGCCGGGGGTCCGAAACAGCGCCGGACCGGGGCTCGCAAAGATCGGCACGCAGAGACCGAAACGGAGCTCAGGCATCGCCGGCCGCGCCCGTCCCGCCGGCGGGGACCGGGTCCACGATCTCGGATTGGTACGCGCCGCCACCGGCGAGCAGCTCGGAGACTTGCACCGTGCCGCCCGCGGCGCTCGCGTCCAGCCACCCATAGGCGACGGCGAGCGCCGAGAGGCCGGCGGCGCCTCCCACCTCGGGCGGGCGCCCGGCGGCGACCGCGTCGGCGAAGTCCGCCTGCTCGATCGCGAGCAGGTTGGCGTCGATCGTCGCGAACGGGAGCTCGTAGGAGAACGCCCGCTCGCCGCCGAACAGCGCCGCCGTCACGTCGTCGAGGCGAGCGTCGGGCACCAGGCCGGGGATCTCCGCCGGCGCCAGCTCCCGAACCGTGCCCGCTTCCTCCAGCCAGAGGCGCAGCGCCTCGCCGGAGCGGTCGTGCGGAATCTGCAGCGTGCCGCGCGAGCCATGCAGCACCCGCCGGAACAGGCGGTCACCGCGGGCCGCGTAGTCCATCGACCACTCGACGATGGCACCGGACGCCATCGTCGCCAGGCCCGAGCAGACGTCCTCCGCATCGACGTCGTGGAGCCGGCCGGCTCGATCCCGGCGGCGGTCGTCGATCCGGCGGGCGCGGCCGGTGAGCGTGTCGAACGGCCCGAGGAGGTACTCCAGGACATCGGCGTAGTGGACGCCCATGTCGACCAGGATCCCGGCCGTCTGCTTGCGGTGCCGCCAGACCGAGATCGCGATCTGGCCTCCGGTACCCGTCGAGCGCTGCTCGGCGCGGTACACGTCCCCGATCACGCCGGCGTCGAGCAGTGCCCTGGCCAGACGGTTGACGGGATCGCGACGGTAGTTCTCGGCGACCGCGAGCAAGCGGCGGGCGCGTTGGGCAGCGGCGACGATCCGGCGCGCCGAGCCGACCGTCAGCGAAAGCGGCTTCTCGACGAGCACGTGCAGCCCCGACTCGAGCGCCGCGCCGACCGTGGCCTCGTGGACGGCGGGCGGCGTGGCGACGATCACGCCCTCCACCTCCGGCGCCTGCTCGGGCAGACGCGCCGGAACCGTCACGATCTGCGGCCGCCGGCCCAGGAGCGACTCGGCCAGATCGGCGGCGGCCGTCGCCTGGGCGACGTCGGTGTCGCACACCGCCGCCAGCTCCACTCCCGGATAGGCGATGTCGCGAAGCCGGCCCAGTCCGCGAACGTGCCGCTGGCCCATGAACCCGCAACCGATCAGCGCCAGCCGCATTTCAGGCTTCCACCGGCGCCGCGAGCTGGTATCCGAGCCGGGACAGGAAGGCGGCGTTGTCGTTCGCGCTGCGCGCCGGGGAGACCTCGCTCCGGCTCTGCTCGACGACGACCCAGGAGTCCCACCCGGCGAGCTGCTCCATGATGGCCGGCCACTGCGGACCGAGGATCCCGTCCCCCAGACCGACGAAGTGCCCTTCCCGCCAGTCCTTCAAGTGCACGTAGGAGATCCGCTCGCGGTACTTCCGCAGCTGCGTTACCGCGTCCTCGCCGACGACCGCGACGTGCGAGACGTCGAGGCAGAGGCGCGCCCGCGGCGCCAGGTCGAGGGCCCGGTCGATCTCGGCCTCCGTCTCGACCGTGCACCCGGAATGCGGGTGGTAGGCGACGTCGACGCCGAGGTCCGCTGCCTCGCCGGCGATCTCCTCGAGCAGTCCGGCCAGGTCGGCGTACTCCTCCGGGAGGGGAGCGCGCTGCCGCCGGCGCTGGCCTCCGACCAGCCCGTAGGCGGCCGCCCCCAGCTCGGCGGCGAGCTCGATCTGACGCCGATGCCGCTCCAACTGCGCTCGCGTCTGGAACGGCTCGGCGACATGCCCGAAGACGGTGGCCACTCCGAGCCCACCGAGCCGGCGGCGCACCGAGGCGGGCGTGCCGAGCAGGTCGAGCGAGTGGTCGTAGAGCTCGACCGCCCGCCAACCGGCCGCGGCGATCTCGGACGCGGCCTGCGCCAGATCGCAGTCCTTGCCCCAATTGATCGTGCTGTAGGCGAAGCGCAAGATGGCGTGTCCTCCTCGGTGCGGTGATGCGGCGGGCGTCAGGATTCGCCGCCCGTCTCGATGGGTGTCGCCCGGCGATTGGCGAGCGCCCGCGGGGTGAGCTCGAACAGCGGCCGATCACCGTCGAAGAAGCGCTGCAGCTCGTCGACCATGAGCGCGAAGAAGCGCTTGCGCGTCGCCTCGGTGTGGCTCGCGATGTGCGGGGACAGAAAGACGTTGCGCAGCGCCTTGATCGGATGGTCGCCCGGGATCGGCTCGGGGTCGAAGACGTCGAGGCCCGCCGTGACGTCGCCGCGCCGGAGCCGCTCGACGAGCGCCTCGGTGTCGACGACGCGACCACGGGAGACGTTGACGAACGCCGTCCCGGCCCGGAGCAGGCCGAGCTCGCGCCGGCCCAGCAGGTGCTCGGTGCCCGGCGTCAGCGGCGCCAGGCAGACGACGGCGTCGGATCGGGCCAGGACGCCATCCAGCGAGGTCAGCTCGAACCCGAGCGCGTCGGCCATTTCCGGCGAGAGATACGGATCGTGCACCCGGATGCGACACGCGAACGGCCGCAGAAAGGAGATCAGGCGGCGTCCGATATGGCCGCACCCGATCAAGCCCACGGTGGCGCCCCACAGCTCCCGCTCGGGCACCGGCGGGCGCCGATCGCCGCGCCCCAGGGTGTCCGGCTCGAGCAGCCGCCGGAAGTAGAAGCCGCCGCTGCGCAACGACACCAGCAGCAGCGCGAGCGCCCACTCGGCGACGGGATAGGAGGAGCCGTTCGTGGTGTCGACCGCGACGGCGCCGTGCCGCCAGGCCGCCTCGACGTCGATGCGGTCCGCGAAGCGGTCGCCCTCGAGCTCGCCGACGAAGCGCAGACGGGGGGCCGCCTCGAACAGCGCGGCGCCGACCCGCGGTGCGCCGTGGCAGACGACGAGCGCGTCCGCATCCCAGAGCTCCCGGCCCAGCGCGGCCTCCGCCGCCGGATCCTGATTGGCACGGAACCACGGGGTGCCGTGGCCCTCGGGGATCGACGCGAGGACGACGTCGGCGAACGCCGACAGGCGCTCCATGTCGTCCCGCCCGAGGAACTCGTCATGGATCTCCCGGTCCATCGCCAGCACGACCTTCGGCCGTCCCATCGTCGACTTCACCTCCGTCTTCGCCCGCCGGCGCGTCACACCCCAGGCTCCTTCATGCAGCTCCCGCTACAGCGTCAGGTAGAACGCCCGCTCCCGGCTGGCCAGCCGCGGGATCGCCTCGCCCAGGATGTGCTCCTTGAAGTGCGGCGTCTCCATGTGCTGCCGGTACGCGCCCTCGTCCGCGTACTGCTCGTACAGGAAGAACACCGACGGATCCTCCGGCGAACGATGCGCCTGGTAGAACAGGCAGCCCGGCTCCTCGCGAGAGGGAGGAGCCATCGTCTCCAGGATGGCCTGGACCCGCTCCCCTTCTCCCGGCTTGACGGTGTAGGTCGCCGCGACGACGTAAGCCATGGTGCGTCAATCTCCCTTCGGCCCCGCTCCCACGCGGTTGCGCAATGTCCCGATTCCCTCGATGTCGAGCTCGAGCAGATCCCCCGGCCGCAGTGAGCGACCCAGCTC
>JBAPVZ010000468.1:0-10653 GCA_049283435.1 Candidatus Dormiibacterota bacterium | reverse complement strand
GACCTGACCCGATCAGCTTGGATAGCACCAAGGTCACCCTCTCCTACGACTGGTCGGCCGTAGCGCCGGTCCTCCGGGAGCATATTCAGTTTCCACCGTCGCGCCCGACCATCTCCAACACTCGCTCGATCGCCTGGCCGCACTCGTCGGCGATCGCGGTCGAGGAGACGCATGACGACCCTCGTGACCGCGTCGCGCAGGGCATGGGCGGGGTGCCTTGCGGGGTACGCGACCTTGCGTACAGGCGTTCGCCGCCCTCGACCGCCATCGAGGCTGGCACCAGGGCCGGCCGTGCCCGCCGCACTCGATCGCACGCCGTCGACTGCGTTGCCCGGAGCTGACAAGGCACGCCCCAGGCCACATCAAGTCGCGCGGGCGACGTACGTCGCAAAGATCCCGTCGGATGAGTACGTCCGGTCCTCGATCGCAAACCCGGCGTGCTGCAGCATGAGTTCGAGCAACCAGGTGAACGTCGAGTGCTCGTCTCGCACGTGTTCCTCGATATCACCCCGCGCCCAACGATCCTCGTCCGAAGCCTCGTCGGGAACGGTCGCGCACCAGGCCTCGATCCGCTCCTCAGCATCCGCCGGTTCGAAGCTGTAGACGACATCCGACAGTCGAAGGATTCCGCCCAGCCGCAACATGCGATGAGCCCGCTGCAGCGCGACCGCCTTCCAGAAGTCAGGCAGGTGGTGCAGTGCGTAGCGGGAGTAAACGAAGTCGGCCGGTCGACCGTTGTGTTCGTAAGTCAGGAAGCCCGCGACTACGACGTCGACGTTCGACAGCGCTGCCTCCGTGAGCTTCTCCTGCAGCACATCCAGCATCACGGGTGAGACATCAACGGCGATCACCCGCGCACACGCGACAGCGACCTGTAGCGCGAACTGTCCTGTGCCGGCGCCGATGTCGACAACCTCAGATTCCTTGCCGAGGCCCCATCTCTGCAGGACAAGCACCTCGGCGGCGGGGCTGGCGTCTTCCTTCGCGTCGTACCGACGGACGTGGCCCGGGTCCAGGTTTTCCCTGCCGGCGCTACCGACCTCGTCGAGCAGCCACCTGGGACGCGTTGCGGGATGCCACATCACACGCTAGTCCAGCAGCCCAGCCGTCCGGCGAACGGGGGGATCTGCGGCTCGGTGACCCGGTGCTCCCTCCTCAGCCGCTCGCGGACGAACTTGTTGTCGCGGACGCTCCGTGCCGACCGCCGCTCCGCCTCGATCAGTGTGCTCACGGCCTTGGCTTCCATCTTGACCTGGCCGTGGGCGCGCGCGCCATCTCGACCATGATCGCGGAGCGGCGTCCGACCAGTCCGAACGGTGGCGCGCCGGCGCGATTCCTCACTGACGCGGATCGCCTCCCGCACCCTGTTCAGTTCCACGCCGGTCCAGATCTGGCGGAGCGGACGTCGGTCGGCCCGAACGCGAACCAGTAGCGGTTGCCATCCCGACCCAGATCCGACGGGGTCCCATTTCGACTACCTCACCGGTTGCCGGCGCGAGTCCGGGATCCGAGCAGCGTCACTCCGCCAGCGCAGAACTCGGCTTGCGACGGGGACGTGGTGTCGGGGCCAGTCCCCCCTGGCGACGGCTCGGATACCCGGGTGTGACTCTTGCTGTGCCACTGCCCGCAGTGCTTCCCTGGCGCGGAAATCCGAGTTGCGATCGATGAGTGCGCAAACGGCTTGCAGGCGGATCTTCTCGTTAGGGTCACTGAGCGCAACTCCAGCGATGGGCGGAACGACATCAGCGCACAGTGCCTCCGCCTTGCATCTTTCGCACGACAGCGCATGCAAGGCTCCTTTGCGCACCCTCGGCACCGGATCCCGGAGCGCTGCCAGGTAGATCGGGACCGACTCGTCACCGGCCAGATGGTCGAGGAGGCCGAGACACAACGCTCGGACACGTGGGTTCGGATGACCGCGAGCGCCGTCGTTAAGGAGCCCAATCTTGACCTGGCCTGAATCCCGCACTGTCGGGAAGTCGCGGCTATGAACCATCGAGAACCGAGCGGCGTGCGCCTCGATTCGCCGCATTCGGTCAGCCCAAGCCTTCAACTCCATCCAGGTGTGGAATCCGTGCTCACGCGCGACCTCAGCCTGGGCGGTCGACAGCCGAATTTGGGACGGGCTGGCGCTCTGCTGCCGGAGGTCTCGGAGAAGGTTCTTCGCCTGTTTGCGAATCTGGTCTAGATTCGGCCGGAACGGTAGGCGCTTCATTTCGGTTACCTCGCGCTCTTGCTCGGACCTAGCACAAGCGATTAAGAGCTGCGGTCCCGAAACGGCGAATAATCGGGCTCGGCGAGGTGGCTACAAGCCTTCCGGCTAGGTCGTCGACGCGCCCTCGAGCGCGCAACGCAAAGCTACGCTCGCCGGGGCCGACAGTCAACTCGGCGAAGGCGCGGTTACAGTCACTTGCGGTCATCGGGCGTCCGCCCGTTCGTCGTGGGGAAGGAGGAAGTCCGGAATCTGCCGCACCCGGGTTCGCCCGGTCTCCTGTTCCCACGCCTGCTCGAGGACGCTCAGGTGCTCGTCGATCGCCGCCTCGATCTCCGTCGCGTCGCCGCCCATGATGGCTCGAAGGGTGCGCGTGTGGACGTCGGCGACCCGGTTCGGATCGGGCGGGAGCGATCGGATCAGCGTGAGCGCGAAGTCGAGCCGTTGGCGCAGGAGGCGCGCCAGCTCGATCACCGTTTCGTTGTGGCTGGCGCGGGCCATCATCAGGTGGAAGCGGCTGTCCAACTGGTGAAGGCGAGTGCGATCCCCGCCCTCGGCGCGGATTGCCGCAATGGACTCGGTCATAGCCTCGAAATCGTGATCGGTGGCGCGCAGGGCGGCCAGCTGCGCGATCCGGGGCTCGAGCAGCCGCCGCGTCTCCAGCACTCCGGCGACGTCGCTCAACCGCAGCGGGAGCCGGATCGAGTGCAGGTCGGCGGGGACGATCTCAGACGTCACGAACATCCCGCCGGACGGGCCCCGGCGCACCTCCAGGACGCCGGCGTCGACCAGCACCTTGATCGCCTCGCGCAGCGTCGGCCGGCTGATCTCCATCTGGTCGGCGAGCAGCCGCTCCGACGAGAGCCGGTCCCCGACCTGCAGCTCACCGGCCCGGATCGCGTCCGTGATCTGCTCGACCGCCGCCTCGGACGTGCGCCGGGTGCGGATCGGTTTGAAGCCGAACCACGTCCCCGACCCGAGACCGATGGGTGCGATCCGAGGCGTGGACCGGTCCGACGGGTGGTTGGGAGGCATCTGGGCGTCAGGCGTCGACGACACCGATGTGGCCGGCGCCGTGGCCGATCCTGGGCAGCACCTCGGCCGCGGTGACCTCCATCTGGGCGATCGCGTCCTCCGGCGGGAACGGGAAGAGGAGGACGGCGTCCGCCCCGGCGTCCAGCAGGCACTGGATCTTCTCCGCGCACTGGTCCGGATCGCCGGCTATCGCGAGGTCGTCGACCCATGCTTCCGGCATCGACTTCAGGACCTTTCTCGGCCCTCCCCGCGCCAGCTCGCGGAGTTCTGGCTGGATTCCAGACAGGCGCATCAGCGCGTTGTCGACGTCGGCGGCGAGGTAGAACGCGATGAGCTGGCGCACTCGTCGCCGGGCCCTGCGCGCGTCCCGGTCGACCGAGTACGCGGCGAAGGCGGATACGCGGTGCGGGTCGGAGCGTCCGGCATCCGCCTGGCCCAGTGCGATCCGTTGTCGCGCCCACCGGATGTACTTGGCGCCGGCCAGGATCGAGGTCAGGGTGCCGTTCGCGACCTGGCCGGACAGGCGCAGCAAGTGCGGCCCGACCACCCCCATGTAGATGGGGACGTGGTGGCGCGGGGGGTGTGCCAGCTTCACCTGCTGGAAGGTGAATGTCTCACCGGTCTCGTTCAGCTCTTCGCCGTCGAGCAGGCGGCGGACGGCGTTCACGCACTCTCGCATTGCCCCCCGCTGGGAGCGCGGGATCAGGTTCATCTGACCCATCCAGCTGGGGACCCCGAGGCCGATCCCCGGCCGCAACCGCCCGGGGTGCATCGCCTCTAGCGTGGCCAGCTCCATCGCCAGGATGGCCGGGTGGCGGACCAGGGCCGAGACGATGCCCAGACCGACCGGGATGTGATCGGTGGCGCCCAAGACTGTCGCCGCCGTGGCGATGCCTCCGGTGAAGAAGTAGTCCTCGGGGATCCACAGCTCCCCGAAACCGAGGCGCTCGCCGAGACGCGCCAGATGCGGGATCTCAGGAGGTGGGAGCACGCTCCCCAGCACCAACCCGACGGGCGATCTGCTGCTATCCACCGGGCGCAGCCTCCCTCATGACCGTCCATTTTGCGGCATGGACGAACTGGCCAACTCATCTTCCGGCGATGATAAGGCCGACTTCCCAATAATGCTAAATTCTCTTGACCTTTGAGATCCATTGTGCTACGTTCCCTGCCGTTCGCCTGGGGTGCCGGACCGCGGCCCGGGCGAGGAGAGGTGGGTGGAGTTGGAGGGGAGCCAGCAGTGATCCCGGAGGAAGCGCGCAAGATGGTGCGCCTGCTCGCGTCGGGCAGGCTCTCGCGCCGGCAGTTCATCGAACGGGCCGCGATCGTTGGCCTGTCGAGCTCGGCAGCAATGGGGTTGCTGCAGGCATGCGGGGCGAACCAGTCGGGCGGGGGGAAGGCCAAGCTGGTGGTCGGCGTCGACACCGACATCGACGACCTGGACCCGATGGACTTCAAGTCCGATGCCGCGTACGAGGCTGTCATCCAGACCTACGAGACACTGGTCTCCAACGTCCTCAAGCCGGGGTCGAGCGGTGCGATGGAGGCCACGAGTGCCCTCCAGGGAGCCGTCGCCGAACACTACAGCGTGTCCCCGGACAGCACCACCTACACGTTCAAGGTCCGGCCCAACGTCACGTTCTCGAACGGCCATCCGGTCGATGCCAAGGCGTTCGAGTACAGCTTGCGGCGGGCGCTGCTGGGGCCCGGGTACGCATCGCTGGTGATGGGGATGCTGACGGTCAAGGACCCGTCGCAGCTCCGGGCGGTGGACGACAGCACCTTCACCATCACCCTGGAGCATCCCAATCCCATGGCGTCCCAGCTCCTCCCGCTGACCGTGCTCGACGTCATGGATCCAACGGTGTCCCAACAGCACGCGACCGGGGACGACCAGTGGGCCAACGCCTACTACAAGACGTCCATCCTGGGCACCGGCCCCTACGTGAAGGGAGCGACGTGGCAGTCGGGCAGCCAGTACCTGTTCTCGCCCAACCCTTCGTACTGGGACAAGAGCAAGGTGAAGAACGCCGGCGTGCTGATGAAGTACATCCCGTCGAGCGACGACCGGCTGCTCCTGATTCAGCGTGGAGACCTCGATGTGGCGTTCGGCCTCCCGGCCAAGAACCTGGACAAGCTCCGCTCCGGCTCCAACGTCAAGCTCTGGAACTTCCCCAGCCGGAATACGAACTATGTCGTCATGAACGAGCACGTCAAGCCGTTCGACGACGTGCGCGTCCGCCAGGCGATCGCCTACGCGGTCCCCTACGACACGCTCATCAAGAACGCGCTCTACGGGTTCGCCCAGCCGCTGAAGAGCGTGGTTGCGGCGGGCATGCCGACCGCGAACGCCAGCGGGTGGCCATATGCGACCGATGCCGGCAAGGCCAAGTCGCTGCTCACTGAGGCCGGCTTCGGCAACGGGTTCAGGAGCACGCTCAGCGTCTCCCTCTCCCGCGCCGAGGACGCGGACGTGGCGGTGTGGATCCAGTCCGCCCTGGCGAAGATCGGCATCCAGCTCGACATCAACAAGTTGTCGGACGCCGACTACCGCGCCAAGCAGGCGGCGGACCAGCTCCCGATGTTCATCGACTACTGGTACTCGTGGGCGAACGACCCCTTCTACCAGCTGTTCTGGTTGTGCCAGTCGCAGAACAAGTCGACGAACCTGTCTCACTACGCCAACCCGCAGATGGACAGCCTGATCGCCCAGGGGATCTACAACACCAACGACAGTCAGCGTGCCGACCTCAGTAAGCAGGCGCAAGCGATCTTTGCGCGCGACGTGCCGCTGATCCTGCTCTACCAGCGCAACTTCGTGCTCGCCTCCCGCTCCAACGTTTCCGGCGTCGGCGTCTACCCAGATCAGTACCTGCGATTCTGGGAACTGTCCAAGAGCTAGATGAACGGCGCCTGCACGTGGCACGATTCATAGCGCGTCGCCTCGGGCTCGGCGTCGTGACCTTGTTCGGTGCGCTGGTCCTGGTCTTCATCCTCACCCACTACCTGCCCGGCAACCCGGCGCTGGTGAAGGCCGGGCAGTTCGGCAACCCCAAAGCGGTGGCGGCGATGGAGCGGCAGATGGGTCTGAACCGGCCCCTGCTCGTCCAGTTCGGGTCCTACCTGGCCGGCATCGCCCACCTCGACCTGGGGACCAGCTACAACACCGGCCACGGCGTGGCCAGCGACCTTCGCGACCGGCTGCCGGCCACGGTTGAGCTCGCGCTCTGGGCGACGCTGCTGGCGGTCGGGATCGGGGTGTCGCTGGGGGTGTGGTCGGGGCTGCACGCCGGCTCGGCGGGGGACCTGGCGGCGAGGACGTTCGCAGTCGTGGGGACCAGTCTGCCCTTGTTCTGGTTGGGCCTGGTGGTCGTGTTCCTGTTCTACGGGGTGCTCAAGGTGGCGCCGGCACCGGACGGCCGGCTCAGCGCGTTTACAGCGCCGCCGCCGACCATCACCGGTCTCTACCTGGTCGACAGCCTGCTCACCGGTCGGTTCGACGCGTTCGGCGATGCGGCGGCGCACCTCTTCATGCCGGTGCTCACGCTGGCGACGGTGGAGATCGCTCCGATCCTCAAGATCGCGCGCTCGGCCACGATCGAGGTGGCGCGGACCGACTACGTCCGTACGGCGCGGGCGGTCGGCTTGAGCGAGTGGCAGATCATCCGCCAGGATGTGCTCCGCAACGTCGGCGTCCAGCTGTTCACCGTGGTCGGGATCGTCCTTGGGTACCTTCTCGGCGGCAGCGTGCTGGTCGAGCGCATCTTCAACTGGCCAGGGATCGGTCTCTACGCGTGGAATGCGCTGCTGTCCAACGACCTGGCCGCCATCCAGGGGTTCATTCTCCTGGTCGCGGCCATCTACATCTGCCTCAACCTCACCACCGACCTGCTCTACGCGTTCGTCGACCCGCGGATCAGATACGCCTGATGGCGATCCAGGAGGCGGTCCGGGCGACTCCGCGGATCGCACTGCGTCGCCGCCGCCGAATCTCGTTCTCACTAGCGGCAGGGATGCTGATCGTGGCCCTGCTGGTCGTGCTGGCAGTGGTCGGCGTCATCGCGCCGCCCCAGAACCCACTGGCGACGAACCCCGGCCAGCAACTCTTGCCACCGGGCCCCGGGCACTGGCTGGGCACCGACTCCTACGGGCGAGACATGCTCTCCCGCGTCATGGCCGGGGCGGGTCTGGACCTCCTGATCGCGGTGCTCGTGACCGGTATCTCGTTCGGGGGCGGCGTCGCTATCGGATCGCTGTCTGCGTATCTCGGGGGATGGGTGGACGACGTCGTGCTGCGCTTCGTCGACATCGTGCAGTCGTTCCCGGCCTTCGTGCTCGCGCTCGCCATCACCGCGGTGCTCGGCAACAGCCTGCGCAACGTGGTGATTGCGATCGCGGTCGCCTACACGCCGTACTTCATCCGGCTCACCCGCGGCGAGGTCCTCGCCGCTCGGCGCGCCGACTATGCCGAGAACGCTCGCGCGGTCGGCAACCCGGCATGGCGGATCGTGCTCCTGCACCTGTTGCCGAACAGCATCACGCCGGCGGTCGTGCAGGCGTCGCTGACGATGGGGTGGTCGATCCTGGATGCGTCCGGCCTCAGCTTCCTGGGCCTGGGGCTGAAGCCGCCGACGCCGGAGTGGGGCGTGGAGGTGAGCGATGGGGCGTCGAACATCGTGGCCGGCCAGTGGTGGACGTCGGTGTTCCCCGGCGCGGCGATCACGCTGGCCGTGATTGCGTTCAACCTGATCGGCGATGCGCTCCGGGACCGGTTCGGGAGACGCTCGTGAGCGAGGGCCCTCTGCTCGAGCTGCAGGATCTGACAGTCGCGTTCGAGGGACAGGAGCGTCCGGTGCTGGACCGCGTCTCGGTGACCGTCCCCGCCCATGGCTGGACCGGCCTGGTCGGGGAGAGCGGGTCGGGCAAGAGCCTGACGTCCCTGGCCCTGCTCGGGCTGCTGCCGGCCGGGGCCCACGTGCTCGGGGGGCGCGCCCTGCTTGGCGGTCGTGACTTGCTCGCGCTGGGCCCCAGGGAACGGCGGCGGATGCGGGGCCACGACATCGGCATGATCTTTCAGAATCCGCGGTCGGCGCTGAACCCATTGATGACGGTAGGCAACCAGATCGCGCGCGTGGCCAGGAGCCGCGGGTGGGAGCGTCCCGATCGGGCCGCGATCGACCTGCTGGGCAAGGTCCGCATCCCCGATCCGGAGCTGCGCGCCCGGGCCTATCCGCATCAGCTCAGCGGGGGGATGTGCCAGCGCGTGCTGATCGCGATGATGCTCACCACCCGTCCCCGGCTGCTGATCGCGGACGAGCCTACGACCGGTCTCGACGTGACCGTCCAGGCCGAGATCTTCGAGCTCATGCACGGCGTCCAGGAGGAGACCGGCACCGTGGTCCTCCTGATCTCCCACGACCTGGGTGTGATCGCCGAGCACTGCCGGCAGGTGGCGGTGATGTACGGCGGCACCGTGGTGGAGACCGCCGAGTGCGAGCGCCTGTTCAAGGATCCACGCCACCCCTACACAGCCGAGCTGATGGCGACGCTGCTCCCGACGTACCGGGCGATCGATCTGCGCCGCCGCGCTCCTCGCTCCGACGGGGTTGACGCCGCGGCGCATGGGTGCGGCTACGCGCCACGATGCGCGCACTGCCGCCCGGCGTGCGTCGCCGCCGACGTCCGGCTGGCCCCGGCCGGCCCCGGCCACCTGGTCGCGTGCATCCGGCAGGAAGAGCTGATCGAGCTCGACATCACGGCCCGCGCCGGGCAGGAGGCAGGGTGATCGGGACACCGCTTCTCCAGGTCTGCGACGTGACCAAGGAGTTCCACCAGCACGGCCGGATCGTGCACGCGGTGCAGGAGGTGAGCCTGCAGATCGCGGCCGGGGAGACGGTGGGTCTGGTCGGAGAGAGCGGGTGCGGCAAGTCGACCCTCGCTCGCCTGATTGTGCGGCTGGATGACCCGACCTCGGGCCGCGTGATGTTCGACGGCCAGGATCTGACGCGGATGCCGGAGCGGCGCCTGCGGCACGTGCGCAAGGACGTGCAGATCGTCTTCCAGGATCCGACCACGGCGCTAAACCCGAGCTGGAGCGTCCGCCACCTCATCGCCGAGCCGCTCCATCTGCACGGCGTCGCAGGCGGTGACGCGCGCGTCCAGGAGGTGCTGAACGAGGTCGAGCTGACTCGCGGGGTCCTGCACCGGCGGCCGGGCCAGCTCAGCGTGGGGCAGCGGCAGCGGGTGGCCATCGCCAGGGCGATCGTCACCCGGCCCCGCTTCATCGTGCTCGACGAGCCGACCGCATCGGTGGACATGTCGATCCGGCTCTCGCTGCTTGGCCTGCTGCGCGATCTGCAGCGGGAGTACGGCCTGACCTACCTGTTCATCTCCCACGATCTGAGCACTGTCCGCCATCTCTGCGACCGCGTCCTGGTGATGTATATGGGCCGCGTGGTCGAGTACGGGCCCACGGCCGGCGTGTTCGCCGATCCGGCCCACGTCTACACCAGGATCCTCCTGTCCGCGATCCCGATCCCGGATCCGACCGTGAAGCCGTCGCGCCTGATGGCCAGGGGCGAGCCGCCCAGCCCGACCGAAGTGCCCAGCGGATGCCCGTTCCGCACCCGCTGCCCGGAGGTGGTCGAGATATGCGCCCAGCCCCAGGCGTTCGCCCGCGTCGGACCAGGTCACGAGGCCGCCTGCCGCCTGGCGTCGGAGAGGAGGGGAGAGGAGTAGATGCAGTTTGACTTCCATCGGGCCGCCGACGTCGCCGATGCGGTGCGGCTGCTCGGCCAGGGGGGCGCGGAGGCGAAGCCGATCGCGGGGGGCACCGCTCTGGTCCTGGGCGGCGATCGGGGGGAGGCCTGGCCCCGGTTGGTGGTCGGCGTCGGCCACCTGACCGAGCTCCAGGGCCTGGACGTCGGGGAGGGGGGCATCCGGTTGGGAGCGGCGCTGCGCCTCCGGCGGCTGGAGGGGGCGCGCCTCCCGGCCTGGGCGATGGCGGTCGTCGACGCCGCGAGCTCGATCGCGTCACCTGCGCTGCGCGGCCAGGCCACGCTTGGCGGGGACCTTGCCCACGGCGCCCACACCGCGGACCTGGTGCCGGTCGCGGTGGCGCTGGACGGCCGCTTGGAGCTGACCGGGCCGGCCGGGGGCGAGCTCGCGGCGAGCGCGATCCGGATGCGGCTGCACGACGCGCTTCCCGAGAGATCGCTGGTGACGGCGCTGCGCGTCGCCGCTCCGATGGGTCGCGCCGCCTCGGCCTTCGTCAAATTCGGCATCGGGCAGGGGATGGAGTACCCGCTGGCGTCGGTGGCACTGGCCCTCGACGTCGAGCTGGGGGTCGTCGCCCGGGCACGCGTTGCGCTGGGGGCTGCGGCGAGCGATCCGGTCCGCCTCACGGC
>JBAPVZ010000467.1:0-8692 GCA_049283435.1 Candidatus Dormiibacterota bacterium | reverse complement strand
TGCCCGCGGGTCCGATCCACGACCTCGCCGGTGCGTTCAGCGACCCGATCGCGCTCCAGCGGGGCGTCGCGGCGACGATCGAGCATCCGGTCGCGGGGCGGCTGCAGCAGGTCGCGCCGCCCTGGCGGCTCGACGGCGAGCCGTTCACGATCGGCCGCCGCCCGCCGCTGCTCGGCGAGCACACGATCGAGGTGCTGCGCGAGGTCGCCGGCTACGGCGCAGCCGAAGCGGCGGCGCTGACGCACGCGAGGGAGTAGGGGGCGGGCGGCTCAGCGCGCGACGGCCGACTCGGCCTCGAACGGCTGGCCGGTGTGCTCGCAGATCAGCCGCAGATCCTTGTCGAAGAACCAGAGGACTGCTGGTTCGCGGGCCTTCTCCGCGACGGCTGCAATCAGGAAATCGACCGCCGGACGTCGATGGTTGCCGTCAGTCGTATGCGCCAGCTGCCGCTGTACGTCAAGCGCGCGCCGGCAGCGTGCCTCCTCGAGATCGCACCAGACGAGGGGCTGGATCAGGTCTCGAAACAGGCGATCGTACTGCGTGCCAGAGGGTGCTCGGTGCAGCATCTCGAGAACGATCGGTGCACAGGTGGCGATCTCGCCTCGCTCGAATCGTTGTGCGAGCTTGCTCGTGATGTCGGGACGGCTCCCCTGGTCGGCCCATGCCCAGATCGACGTGTCGGCGAGGAAGAGTGGCATGCGACGCGCTCAAACGCGGCTGCGGCGCAACTCGTCGAGGTCTTCCGGCCGTGCCAGCCCGAGTCCGCCTCCACGAATGAGATCCGCACCGCGATGCAGCGCGGCGCGCCGGTTGACCTCTTGTAGCGCCCGCCGGATCGTCTCGGTGGCGCTGGCCGTCCCGAGCGCTCGCTGGGCGGCGCCCAACTCTTCCTCGTCCAGGATGACCGTGGTCCGATGGCGGGTTGCCTTGCGGGCGCCCGGTGTCACCGCGTCAGCATACGATCTGGTGCGATCGATATGCGCAGATAGCCTGCTCGATATGCGCGCGTAGCGCCGACGTCTCACATCGGGATCAGCTCCGTCCGCACGTCGGCGAGCACGACGTCGCCCTGCTGGCCCTCCAGGTAGGTCAGCACGTGGGCCAGCACCTCGTCCGCGTGCGCGCGATCGGCGCTCGCACAGACGATCGCGATGCCGGCCAGCTGCCAGCGATCGCGGTCGCGGATCTCCGCCACGGCGACCCCGAACTTCGAGCGAACCCGCCGCAGCAGACCGGCCAGCACCTGGCGTTTCGCCTTCAAAGATTGGCAAGCGGGGAGCCGCAGTGTAACCTGCAAGCAGCCGATTACCGGAGAGGTCGCGGTCGGCATGAGGGAGAGGAAGGTGTGATGATCATGCGGGAAACCGCCATGGACACAGCATGAACGGAGCCGATCGCGAGCTGTCAAAGGAACGGTCTGGAGAGCACCTGCTGGACGTGCGCGACCTGCGCACCGAGTTTCCGACCGAGGAAGGAATCGTGCGCGCCGTCGACGGCGTCTCGTTTCACCTCGACGCCGGCGAAACGCTCGGCATCGTCGGCGAGTCTGGCTCCGGGAAGTCGGTCACGGTGCTCAGCGTGATGCGCCTGCTGCAGCGGCCGGGCCGGATCGTCGGCGGGGAGGTCCGGTTCCGCGGGCGGGACCTGACCAAGGTCTCCGATCACGAGATGCAGGACATCCGGGGTCAGGAGATCTCGATGATCTTCCAGGACCCGATGACGTCCCTCAACCCGGTGTTCCGCACCGGCTGGCAGGTCGGTGAGCCGCTGCGCCTGCACCGCGGCATGAACCGCTCGAAGGCGCTCGACTCGGCGATCCGCATGCTCGGCCGGGTCGGCATTCCGGAGCCGAGGAAGCGAGCGGCGAGCTTCCCCCACGAGTTCAGCGGCGGCATGCGGCAGCGGGCGATGATCGCGATGGGGCTGACGACGGCCCCGCCCGTCCTCATCGCCGACGAGCCGACGACCGCGCTCGACGTGACGATCCAGGCCCAGATCCTGGAGCTGCTGCGCGAGGTGAACCAGGAGTTCGGGACGGCGACGGTCATGATCACCCACAACCTCGGGGTCGTCGCCGGCACCTGCGACCGCGTCATGGTGATGTATGCGGGCCGGGTCATCGAGGAGGGGCCGACGGACGAGGTCTTCGAGCACCCGAAGCATCCCTACACGTGGTCGCTCCTGCGCTCGATGCCGCGTCTTGACGCGGAGACGAAGGAGCCGTTGCGCGCCATCGAGGGCATGCCGCCCGATCTCGCGCATCTGCCGAGCGGGTGCGCGTTCCATCCCCGCTGCCCGTTCCGTCAGGAGCAGTGCGTCAGGGAGCGGCCGGAGCTCGACGACGTCGGCGACCGGCACCGCGCCGCCTGCTGGGTGACCCAGGCGGGAGGTCAGCTCGACCAGATCGCCGTGGGGGCCGGCCGATGACCGAGACGACGCTCTCCGTCGCGCCACCGAGCTGGACCGCGGAGCAGCCGATCCTGGAGCTGCACGACGTGCGCACCTGGTTCCCGGTGCGTAGCGGCGTCATGCAGCGCACGGTCGCTCATGTCCGCGCCGTCGACGGCGTCGACCTCACGATCCGCCAGGGCGAGACGCTCGGCCTGGTCGGGGAATCGGGCTGCGGCAAGACGACGCTCGGCCGCACGGTGCTGCGTCTCGTGCAGGCGAGCGGTGGGAGCATCCTGTTCAAGGGCGAGGACCTGCTGCGGCTCTCCGGCGGTGATTTGCGCCGGCGCCGGCGCGAGCTGGCGATGATCTTCCAGGATCCGTACGCGTCACTCGACCCGCGGCAGACGGTCGGCGAGATCGTCGGCGAGCCGCTCGACATCCATGGTTTGACGAAGACGCGGGCCGAGCGCTCGGAGCGGATCGACGAGCTGCTGGAGATCGTCGGCCTCGGCGCCCACTATCGCAACCGCTATCCACATGAGTTCAGCGGCGGGCAGCGTCAGCGGATCGGCATCGCGCGCGCGCTCGCGGTGAACCCCTCGTTGATCGTGTGCGACGAGCCGATCTCGGCGCTCGACGTCTCGATCCAGGCCCAGATCATCAACCTGCTGGAGCGGCTGCAGGATCAGTTCAAGCTGACCTACCTCTTCATCGCGCACGATCTCTCGGTCGTCAAGCACATCTCGGAGCGCGTCGCGGTGATGTACCTCGGCAAGGTCGTCGAGATCGCATCGTCGAGTGAGCTCTACCGCGCACCGCGGCACCCCTACACCGCGTCGCTGCTGTCGGCGGTGCCACTGCCCGATCCCAAGC
This sequence comes from Candidatus Dormiibacterota bacterium, assembly GCA_049283435.1. GTDB lineage: Bacteria > Chloroflexota > Dormibacteria > Dormibacterales > Dormibacteraceae > CAVTSA01. Next base: position 5,428 of record JBAPVZ010000467.1, on the reverse strand, counting down.
GCGAGCGGGAGCGGCAGCGGATCATCCTGCAGGGCGACGTGCCCTCGCCGGTCGCGCCGCCCTCCGGCTGCCGGTTCCGCACCCGCTGCTTCAACGCGCAGGAGAAGTGCGCGCAGCAGGAGCCGGCGCTCGACGAGGTGAGGGAGGGTGAGCACGTCGCCGCCTGCTTCTTCCCGGTGAGGGGAGAGGTCGCAGGGGTGAGCTGACGGGCCGGGAACGGAGGCAATCGTATGAAACACCACGGGAGAGAGAGGAAATGACCGAGTCCAGCGAGGACTTGTCACTCGTCGTCGAGTTGATGCGGCGCGGTCTGTCGCGCCGCGGCTTCCTGCGCGGCGCGGCCGCGGTGGTGGCGGCGGGCGGCACGTCGAGCGTCCTGCTCGAGGCCTGCGGGGGAACCAGCCCATCGACCTCGAGCAGCGGTGGCGCACCGAAGCGAGGTGGCCACATCACCGAGGGTTGGAACACCGACATCAAGACGTTCAACTCGATCCTGACCCAGGACGTCTACAGCAACCTGGTGATCAACCTGGTGAGCGACGGGCTGCTCAGCGTCGACGGCAAGGGCAACCTGATCCCGTCGATCGCGAGTGCGGTGCCCGGCGGCGGCTCGGATGGGAACACGTACACGTTCAAGCTGCGCAGCGACGTCAAATGGACGGACGGGATGCCGGTCACCTCGGACGACGTGCTGTTCACCTACAACCTGATCTTCGCGCCCGAATACGCGGCGGTCGCTTCGCCCCGACGCGGTGACTTCACCAAGCACGTCGACAGCATCTCGGCGCCCGACCCGCAGACCTTCGTCATCAAGACGAAGGCTCCCTACGCGCCGCTGCTCGTCAATCACGGCACCTACGGGATCATGCCCAAGCACGTGCTCAGCAGCGTCTCGCCCGTCGCCATCAACACGATGAGCTACAACTCGGCGCCGACGGTGACGAACGGGATGTTCAAGTTCGTCTCCTGGCAGCAGGGAGCGCAGGTGGTGCTGGCGCGGAACGACGGCTACTACCGGGGCGCGCCGCTGCTCGACAAGTACGTCTACAAGGTGCTGCCCAGCCAGGTCGCGATCGGGAACGCGCTGAAGACAGGCGAGATCGACGTCGGCTCGCAGCTCGATCCCTCACAGATCTCGTCCCTCCAGACGGTCCAGGGCCTCACGATCGACGACTTCGTGACGCCCTCGTTCCAGTTCCTGGCCTACAACCTGGACCCGGCGAAGCCGGCCGGGAAGATCCTCCAGGACCAGGCGGTGCGGCAGGCGCTCTACTACGCGATCAACCGGCCCGCGATCGTGAAGTCGGTGCTCTACGACCAGGGCTCGGTCGCGAACTCGGTCGAGCCCCCGACGGTGTTCGCCTACAACCCGAACACGACACCGGCGTACGACTACAGCCCCTCCAAGGCGAATCAGCTGCTGGACAAGGCGGGCTGGGTGAAGGGCTCCAACGGCGTTCGGGCCAAGGACGGCGTGCAGCTCGCGTTCACGATGCAGGCAGAGTCGGGCAACCTGACCTTGACGAACGTCATGCAGGTGATCCAGCAGAACTGGAAGGCCGTCGGGTGCAACATGACACCGACGACGATCCAGTTCCCGCAGCTGGTGACGAACCTGACCGACACCCGCGACTTCGACATCATCCTGGTCGGCTTCAACTTCGTCAACGACCCTGACCAGGCGCAGCTGTTCTCGAGCTCGGGCACCGCGGTCGGCGGCTTCAACGGGATGGACTTCAAGAACGGGCAGGTGGACAACCTGCTCGCGGAGGGGGCGGCGACGCTCGACAAGGCGAAGCGCAAGCAGATCTACGACCAGTACCAGAACCTGATGGCGCAGCTGGCCCCGGTCGTCCTCCTCTACTTCTCCAAGCAGGCGTACGGCCACATCTCGCGGGTCCAGGGGACGCAGCTCAACACGTTCCAGCAATACACGCGGCCCTGGATGAACAAGGTTTCGGTGACGGACGGCAAATGACGAATGACAAGGTCCTGAGCGGCCGATGACCGCCTACCTGATCCGCAGGGTCCTGCTCGCGATCCCCGTCGTCTTCGGGGTGACGCTGATCACGTTTCTGCTCATGCACTTCACCGCCGGCAACTACGTGCCGGGCCTGACGCTCGAGCCGAACATGACCGCCGCCGACATCGCCCGCATCCGGGCCGACCTCGGGCTCGACCGGCCGCTCGTCGTGCAGTACCTGGACTGGATCGGGATCGGCCAGCTCTTCGGCTGGGTCGGTCTCTCCTTCGTCCTCGGCGGTCCCCAGAACGTGTCCCCGGGAATCCTGGAGGGCAATTTCGGGAACTCGCTGATCAACGGCACGCCGGTGCTCGGGGACATCCTGCAGCGGCTGCCGAACACGATCGAGCTGACGGCGACGGCGATCGTGCTCGGCGTCCTCATCGCGATCCCGGTCGGCGTGCTCGGCGCGCGCTTCCGCGGTAGCTGGTTCGACCAGGGGCTGACGACGGTCTCGGTCGCCGGGTTCGCGGTGCCCCAGTTCTGGCTCGGGCTGGTGCTGATCCTGCTGCTCTCGGTCACGTTCCACCAGCTCGGGCTGCCCTGGCTCCCGTCGAGCGGGGCGACGAATCCCCTCGAGGGCGGTGGGTTCGTCGATCGCATCCAGCACCTCGCGATGCCGGCGGTCGTGCTCGGTTTCTTCTACATCGCCACCTGGTCGCGATTCATCCGTTCGACGATGATCGAGGCGCTGAACCAGGACTACGTACGGACGGCGCTCGCGAAGGGCATGACGGAACGTCGTGCCGTCTATGTCCACGCGCTGCGCAACGCGATCTCGCCGCTGGTGACGCTGATCGGCCTCGAGCTGCCGGGCCTGGTCAGCGGCGCGCTGGTCGTCGAGGTCGTGTTCAGCTGGCCCGGGATCGGGCTGCTCCTCTTCCAGCAGGCGCAGCAGTACGACTACACGACCGTGCTCGGGATCACGACGTTCGCCTCGATCCTGGTCGTTGCCGGCAACGTGCTCGCCGACGTCGCCTACGGGATCTTCGATCCTCGGGTGCACTACGCATGAGCCCACTCGCATCACCCACCCCACGGAACTCCGCAAGCTCCGTCCCGTGGGGGCCCCGGACATGAGCCACCGACATGACTGAGCGCCTCGATGTCAGCTCCCGCGTCGTCCCGCTCGGTGTCGACGATGCGATCGCCCGACGCCCCGCGCGGAGCTTCCTGCGCCAGTCGCTGGACGAGCTGCGCCGCAACCCCGGCGCGATCATCTCGGCGGCGGTGCTCGTCGCCCTCATCCTGATCGCGGTCTTCGCCCCGCTGGTCACGTTGCTGACGCATTACAGCTTCACGCAGCAGGATCTCGAGGCGACGTACGCCGGGCCGAGCGCGCACCACTGGTTGGGCACCGACGAGCTCGGCCGCGACACCCTGACGCGACTCGTCTACGGCGCGCGCGTCTCGCTCGGTGTCGGCTTCCTCGCCGTCGGGGTTGCGCTCGCGGTGGGTGGCGTCGTCGGTCTCGTCGCCGGCTTCTTCGGCGGGTTGGTCGACGACCTCCTGATGCGGATCGTCGACGTCGTCCTCGCGATCCCGGCGATCTTCCTGTACATCCTGATGGCGATCCTCTTCCGGCCGACGCCGGTGACGCTGGCGCTGATCATCGCCTCTTTGAGCTGGGCCGCCCTGGCTCGCCTGGTGCGGGCCGAGGTCCTTTCGCTGCGGAGTCGCGACTACGTGCTCGCGACCCGCTCGCTGGGCGCCCGCAACGGCCGCATCATCTTCCGGCACCTGCTGCCCAACAGCCTCCAGGTGATGATCGTGGCGGCCAGCCTGGGCGTCGGGCAGGTCGTCCTGGTGGAGGCGGCGCTCGACTTCCTCGGCCTCGGCATCCAGGAGCCGACGCCGAGCTGGGGTGACATGCTCTCCAATGCCGAGATCTACTTCACCCATTCGGTCTGGCTCGTCTTCCTGCCCGGCCTGATGATCTTCATCACGGTGATCGCGACGAACGTGCTCGGCAACGCGATGCGCGATGCGTTCGACCCCCGGTTGCGGGGTCGACGGGCTTGACCGCAGGTGGAGAGGTCCGTGATGTTCACACCGCGATCGGACGGTGTTGGGTCGTAATCGGAGGGGGTACCAGCAAATGACGGAATCCAGCGAGGAGCTCTCGATCGTCGCCGACCTGATGCGACGTGCGCTCTCGCGGCGCGGCTTTCTGCGGGGCGCGGCCGGAGTGGTGGCGGCGGGCGGCGCGTCCGGTGCCCTGCTCGAGGCCTGCGGCGGGGCGACCTCGACGGGGGGCTCCAGCAGCAGCGGCACGCCGAAGAAGGGCGGACACCTCACCGAGGGCTGGTCGAGCGACATCAAGACGTTCAACTCGATGCTGAGCCAGGACGTCTACAGCAACCTCTGTATCGGGATGATGAACGACGCCCTGCTCGGCGTCGACGCCAAGGGGAACCTGACCCCGCTGCTCGCGACGGCCGTGCCGAGCGGCGGCTCGGACGGCAACACGTACACGTTCAAGCTGCACAGCGGGGTCAAATGGTCGGACGGGACCGCCCTCACGTCCGACGACGTCCTGTTCACGTACAACCTCATCTTCGCGCCTGAGTACTCGGTGGTCGCGTCGCCGCGGCGGGGTCAGTTCACCCAGTACGTCGCGAGCATCTCGGCGCCCGACCCACTGACGTTCGTGATCAAGACGAAGACGACCTATGCGCCGCTGCTGACGAACTTCGCGACGCTCAGCATCATGCCGAAGCACGTGCTGGCGAGCGTCGCACCGGCGGCGATCAACACGACGAGCTACAACTCGGCCCCGACGGTGACGAACGGGATGTTCAAGTTCGTCAAGTGGGACCAGGGAGCCGACGTCGTCCTGGAACGCAACGAGAACTACTTCCGGGGGGCGCCGCTGCTCCAGCAGTGGGTCTACAAGGCGCTGCCGAGCCAGGACGCGATCGGCGACCAGCTGAAGACGGGCGAGATCGACGTCGGCGGGAACGTCGACCCGGCGCAGGTCGCATCCCTGAAAGCCGTGCAGGGGCTGACGATCGACGAATTCGTGATTCCGGCCTTCGGCTACGTCGCGCTGCAGCTCGATCCCACGAAGCCGGCCGGCAAGATCCTGCAGGACGAGCAGGTCCGGCAGGCGCTCTTCTATGCGATCGATCGGGCGGGCATCGTGAAGTCGGTGCTCTACGGGTTGGGCACGCTCGCGAACTCGGTCGAGCCGCCAACGGTGTTCGGCTACAACCCGAACACGAAGCCGGCGTACAGCTACAACCCGGCCAAGGCGAACCAGATGCTCGATGCGGCGGGGTGGGTCAAGGGGCCGGACGGGATCCGCGTCAAGGGCGGCGTCAGGCTCGCGTTCACGATGATCGGGAGCGCCGGCAGCGCGACGACGACGAACACGAGCCAGGTCATCCAGCAGAACTGGAAGGC
>JBAPVZ010000466.1:0-2624 GCA_049283435.1 Candidatus Dormiibacterota bacterium | reverse complement strand
TGTGTGGACCTCTCTTCGGCGGCGGGCTCGCCGGGCGCGGCCCCGGGGCCACGCCGAACCCGCTCCGAGCAGGATATCGCGGCGTTCTCGCCGGGCCGCTGCCGGACGGAGCCTCGATGGGGAGAATCAGCGCACGGCCCGCACCTGGCGGACCAGGACGGTGCCGAGCACGAAGCAGACGATCGCGACGACGAAGATCGCCTGATAGGCGGCCGCGCCGGCGCCGGAGAGCCCGGTGATGAGGGCGCCCCCGAGGAGCGGGATGAACGCCTGCGGCAGCGTGTAGGCGATGTGGAAAAGACCCATGTCCTTGGCCGCGTCCGCCGGGTCGGGCAGCGTGTCGCAGGCGAGCGCCCAGTCCACCGCGTAGTAGAGCCCGTAGCCGACGCCGAAGACCGCGCCGAGCGCGATGATGACCGGGATCGCGGAGGGGGCAAGCACCAGAACGTAGGCGCTGACGGCGGTCTGCACGGCACCCGAGACATAGACGAACACCTTGCGGCCGATCCGGTCCGAGAAACGACCGCCCAGGTACCCGAACGGCACCCCGCAGAGGAAGACGACGAGCAGCCAGAGCGAGGTGAACGTGGACGCGTTCGGCACGTGGAGCACGTTCTTGAAGTAGGGCGAGAGGAAGAACGCGACAACCGCCAGGCCGGCCGTCATCACGAAACGGGTGAACAGCACCCACGAGAAGCTGCCGCCCCAGAGCGGGGCGAGGAAGTCGCGGAGGTCGAAGGCGGCCGGGCGCGCCGGGCCGGCCGCGGATTCGTGCCGCGCGGCCCAGAGGACGGGAACGAACGAGAGCACGACGACGGGCGCGATGACGGCATAGGTCAGCAGGAGGTGGCCGGTCGCCGAAAGGAGCAGGGTGGCGCCGACCCCGCAGATGCCGCCGAGGTTGTACATGGCGCCCAGCTGCCCGCTCGCGCGCCCCACCTCCTGCGCCGGTACGAGATCGGGAATGAGCCCTGCATAGGCGGCGCCGGCGGCGTTGTTGCAGAGCTGGATCGCGAGGTAGCCGGCGACGAGAGCCACATAGGAGTGGGCCGTCGCGAGCAGCAGCAGGCCGACCAGGTTCCCGGCCAGCCCGACCACGATGATCGGGCGGCGGCGGCCGAACGGGGTGCGGAGGCGATCGGACAGAGCGCCCACGAGGGGCGGCACGACGACCGCGAAGACGCCCCCGCAGCCGGCGGCGAAGCCGATCCCCAGCGCAACTTCGGCGGGGGCCACGAGGGAGGTGACCTGCGCCTGGAGCAGCACGAAGCTGATCGGCAGCCAGTGGAAGTTGAGGCCGAACCAGCCGATCGAGAGCGCCAGGCCATGCGCCTTTCCGGTCGGCTGCGCCTCGCTGCGGGTCTCCATGGCGGGACGCCGGGAAGCCTACTCCCTGCTTCCGGCCCCGGCGACGGTCCGGCCTGTCCGCTCGGCCTAGCCGAGCGCCCAGACGCTCCGGTCCCAGTGGACGAGCGGTTCGCCGGAGCCGATCCCGACTTCCCGAATCCGGCCCAGCGCGAGCTCGTGGTCGCCGGCCGGGCGCAGGTCCTCCAGCGCGCAGTCGAACCATGCGATCGCGCCCTCGAGCACCGGCAGCCCACTCGCGAGCACGCGGTGCCGCACCTCCGCCCAGCGGGCGTCGACCGGCGGCGCCTGGGCGGCAAACCGCTCGGCGAGGAACTCCTGGCGGCGCTCCAGCAGGCTCACCGTGAACGCGCGGCCGGCGGCGATCGCGTCGCGGGTCGAAGTCAGCGGGTCGACGCCGACGAGCAGCAGGGGTGGGTCGAGCGACACCGTGACGAGACTCGTTGCCGTGAGTCCTCGGTAGACTCCGTCATCGCTCGCCGCGACGACGGCGACGCCGGCAGCATGCCGGGCCATCGCATCCTTCAGGTCCTCTGCCGTCGGTCCCACCGTGGGCAGCCTAATAGAATCACCAGGAATGGGCGACGTAGCCAAGTGGTAAGGCAGGGGTCTGCAAAATCCCGATCGCGAGTTCGATTCTCGCCGTCGCCTCCAACGCACGAGACCTCGAGGAGGAAGCCCGGAACATGGGTGTGACGCCGATCAAGATGCCGCAGCTCGGCGAATCGGTGACCGAGGGCACGGTGGACCGGTGGCTCAAGCACGAGGGCGACTACGTGCGTCGGGATGAGCCGCTCGTCGAGGTGGTGACCGACAAGGTGAACGCCGAGGTCCCCTCCCCGTTCGAGGGCACCCTGCGGAAGATCGACATTCAGGAGGGCGCGACGGTGCCGATCGGCGCCGTCATCGCGCAGATGGAGACCGAGGGCGGGATCGCGGTCTCGGCCGATCCCCAGCCGGCGACCAACTCGGCGACCGCCGCGACGGCGCCGGCTCCCCGGCCGGCGACAACTCCCTCGCCTGCGGCAGCTTCCGCACCGCCGCCGAACGCGGTCGCGTCCGCCGGACCGCCGCCCCGCTACAGTCCCGCCGTGCGGCGCCTCGCGCAGGAGCACGAGCTCGATCTGGCGGCGATCTCCGGGAGCGGGCACAACGGCCGCATCACGCGCGACGACGTGCAAGGCTTCGTGAAAACCGCGATCGCGTCGCCCGCGGCGTCAGGCGGCGGCGTGCACGCCGGCACGACGACGGGGCTCGGG
>JBAPVZ010000465.1:0-4706 GCA_049283435.1 Candidatus Dormiibacterota bacterium | reverse complement strand
GAGCAGGCCCGAGGGCGGTAGGAGCTCGCCCGGTCGCGGCGGCGGGTGTGCCGCCGTTCTTCGCCCCCGCCTCGTCGGCGGTGGCTGCACGGATGTCACACGAAAGGACAAAGGCCACGAAGACGCGGGAAGCATTTTTCTGAGGGGTGGGGGGCGTTTCAAGCTCCGGGCTACTGCCTCGCGCGCCTTCGGACGCAAACGGAGTCAGGAGGCACGCGGCTCCTTACCCTTCTCCAGGGAATGAGAACCGTTATCATTCCGTTCCGGGTGGCGTCGAGACGTGCCGCCGCAGGCCAAGCATCTGGGAAGGAGAGCAGTCGGAAGCATGCCGAGACCATTCGTGTTGCGCCCCACCTCGTGGGTTCGTGCTCGCCCGGCCCTTGCTGCGCTCGTGGCGCTCGTGTTCGCGGCGGTCCTCCTCGTGGGCGCCTGTGGATCGGCGGCGGGCGATGCGTCCGGGCGCATCGTCGCGGTCGGCGCCGAGAACGAATACGCGAACGTGATCGCGCAGGTCGGCGGGAGGTACGTCCAGGCGACCGCGATCATGAGCAACCCGAACACCGATCCCCATTCGTTCGAGGCGAGCCCGAAGGTCGCGCAGACCGTCGGCGCGGCGAGGCTCGTCGTGCAGAACGGGCTGGGCTACGACGATTTCATGACCAAGATCGAGAACGCGTCGAAGACCAGCGGACGCCGGGTGATCTCCGTGCAGTCGCTGCTCGGGCTCTCGAACCGGACGCCGAATCCACACCTCTGGTACCAGCCGAACACGATGCCGAAGGTGGCGCGGGCGATCGGCGAGGCACTCGCCACGGCCGACCCCTCCCACGCGTCCTACTTTCGAGCCAACGTGGCGACGTTCGATCGCTCGCTCGAGCCCTGGAAGCAGGCGGTCGCCAACCTGAGGGCGTCGTTCCCGGGCGCGCCGGTCGCGGTGACCGAGCCCGTCGCCGACTACCTCGTGAGCGCTGCCGGGCTCACGAACCGGACCCCCTGGGCGCTGCAGGCCGATGTCATGAACGGAGTCGACCTCTCTCCCCAGGACGTCTCGGCCCAGCAGACCCTGCTGCGTCAGCATCAGGTCCGAGCGCTCCTCTACAACGAGCAGGTGACGGATTCGGTGACCCAGGCGTTCCTGCAGGTCGCTCGCGAGAGCGGCGTGCCCGTCGTCGCGGTGTACGAGACGATGCCGACCGGCTACTCCTACCAGAGCTGGATGCTCGCGCAGACGAAGGCACTCCAGCAGGCGCTGGCCACCGGGGCGTCGACGGTCCGGTTGTGACTACGGCACTGGAAGCTGGGAGCTCGTCGCCGCCGATCCTCTCTCTCGAGGGGGTGGGCATCGCGCTCGCCGGCCGTGCCGTGCTGCGGGACGTGACATTCGCGCTCGAGGGGGGGTCGCTCACCGGCCTGATCGGGGCCAACGGCGCCGGCAAGACGACACTGCTCCGGCTCGTCCTCGGGCAGCAGACGCCGGACGCCGGACGGATCCTGGTCGGCGGCCGTCCACGCTCCCGCCGCCGGCGTCTGATCGGATACGTCCCGCAGAAGACGCAGCTCGATCCCGATGTGCCGCTGCGGGCGCGGGACCTGGTCGGTCTCGGCCTCGACGGGCACCGGCTCGGCATCCCGCTGCCCTCGCGCCGCCGGCGGGCGGCGATCGAGGAGATGCTGGAGGCGGTCGACGCCACTCGCTTCGCCGATACGCGGGTCGGCGCGCTCTCCGGCGGCGAGCAGCAGCGGGTGCTGCTGGCCCAGGCGCTGATCGGGCGGCCGCGGCTGCTGCTGCTCGACGAGCCGCTCGCGAACCTCGACCTCCACAGCGAGCAGGACGTCGTCACCCTGCTCGATCGGATCGCCCGCGAGCAGGGGATCGCGATCCTCCTCTCCGCGCACGACGTCAACCCGCTCCTGCCCGTCATGGATCGGGTCGTCTACCTGGCCGGCGGTCGGGCGGCGACGGGAACGACCGGCGAGGTCATCCGGGGCGAGGTGCTGAGCGAGCTCTACGGCGAGCGCGTCGATGTGCTCCATGTCAACGGGCGGATCGTCGTCGTCGCCGGCGGCGGTCTCCCGCTGCGGACCGACGCGTGCGAGCACGAGGCGGCGGTCGCGGAACCGGGGCGCTGATCGGCGGTGGCCGACCTGCTCTCGCTGCTCTTCGCGCCCGGGATCTGGTCCAGCGATGCCGTTCGTACCGCACTGCTCGCCGGCGGCATCGTCGCGATCAGCTCACCGCTCGTCGGCGTCTTCACCGTGATCCGCGGGCAGTCGTTCGCCGGCCACTCGCTGACCGACGTCAGCACGACCGGCGGCGCGGGCGCCTCGCTCGCGGGGGTGAGCCCGCTCTGGGGATTCGCGGTGATGAGCGTCGCGGCGGCCGGCGCACTCGAGCTGATCGGCATCCGGCGCCCGCGAGGGCGGGATCTCGCGACCGGGATCGTCCTCGGCGCGGCGACCGGCGTGGCCGCCCTCTTCCTCTACCTCGGCACGACGTTGACGAACGGGAGCGGGACGCCGATGACGATCCTCTTCGGTTCGCTGTTCGCGGTCAGCGCATCCCTGCTCCCGGCGATCGTCCTGCTCTCGGTCGCGAGCCTCCTCATCGTCGGGCTGCTGTACCGGCAGCTGCTGCTGACCGCGGTCAGCGACGAGATCGCGGCCGCGCGCGGCGTCCCCGTTCGGGCCGTCGGGCTGCTCTACCTGCTCGCGCTCGCGCTCGCCGTCTCGCTCGCTGCCATCACGATCGGCTCGGTGCTCAGCACGGCACTGCTCATCGGTCCGGCGGCGACCGTGCTGCGCCTGACCAAGCGACCTGGGCTGGCGCTGCTCTGGGCGGCGGTCCTCGGCCTGGCGGCGACCTGGCTCGGCATCCTGCTCGCCTACGACAGCCACGGGTGGCCGCCCAGCGGGCACGGGTGGCCGGTGAGCTTCTTCGTCGTCGCGATCGTCTTCATCGGCTACCTCCTGTCGGGCCTCGCCGGCAGGGTGCGGGAGAGAAGCGTGCGGCAGAGACGGCGGCGACCGCCGCTCGTCCCGGCGGCCGGGAGCGAGGGCCGCTGATGTTCTCCTCCTTCATGCTCGCCACCTGGACCGCGGCGAGCATCGTCGCGGTCGTCGCCGGCGTCGCCGGGTTCTTCACCGTGCTGCGCGGCTCGGCGTTCGCGGCCCACGCCGTCCCGCAGGGTGCCTTCGCCGGCGCCGCGGCGGCGAGCCTGCTCGGGCTCAGCACGGTGCTCGGGCTGGGCGTCTTCTCGGTGCTCGGAGCGCTCGCGATCGGATGGCTCGGGCGGCGAGGTCGGCACGACGTCGTAACCGCGCTCGCGCTCGTCACGATGCTCGCCCTCGGGGCGCTGTTCCTCAGCATGAGCGTCGAATCCTCGGCGGCGATCTATTCGTTGCTGTTCGGCGAGGTGCTCGGGATCAGCAGTGACCAGATCCCGCTGATCGCGGCGCTCGCCGCGCTCAGCATCGCCGCGATCGTCGTCCTCTACCGACCGCTGCTGCTCGCCTCGGCGGTGCCCGACATCGCCGACGCGCGCGGTGTGCCACCGTACCGGCTGGAGCTCTGCTTCCTCGTCGTGCTCGCGCTGACGACGACGCTGACCGTGCCCGTCGTCGGCGCCCTGCTCACGTTCAGCCTGATGATCGCGCCCGCCGGGGCGGCGCGCTCGCTGACCGACCGGCCGCTGGTCGCGATGGTGCTGTCGGCGGCGATCGCGCTCGTCACCGTGTGGGTTGCGATCGCGCTCTCCTACCTGACCGAATGGCCGATCGGGTTCTTCGTCGGCGCGCTCGGTGCGCTCGCCTACGGCGCTGGACGGATCGCGGGTCGCCGGCGGCGTTCGCGTGCCGTCTCGGGCTCCCCGCCCGGCGATCGGCGGCTGGCTGCTCGGGGAGGCGGTGCCTAGAATGCGAGCGCATGAGCCGGAGCAGCAAGCGCCGGAGCCAGGAGTCGCGGCCGGCGTGGCGATAACCGCGGGCCCGTCCCCGCTGCACGAGGCGGTCGCGGGTCGCCTGTCGATGCTCGACCAGCGATACACGGCGCACCGGCGCGTGCTCGTGGAGACGGTCGCCGCGGCGGGCCGGCCGCTGACCGTGCCCGAGATTCTGGCTGCGGCACCGGCGCTCCCGCAGAGCAGTGCCTACCGCAACGTCACCACCCTGATCGAGGCGGGCGTGCTGCGGCGCATCTCGGGGACGGACGACCACGGTCGCCTGGAGCTGGCCGAGGCGCTCGCCGGGCACCATCACCACCTCGTCTGCGCCTCCTGCGGCAGGGTGGAGGACATCGACCCGCCGGCCGCGCTCGAACGGGCCCTGGGGGACGCCGTCCGTGCCGTCTCGCGGGCCCAGGGATACGAGATCACGGAGCATCGGCTCGATCTGGAGGGGCTCTGCCCGAACTGCCGCCTCCGTTGATTGCGGAACTTCGGCCGCCGTTCTCCGTTGCAAGAGGTGTGATGTCGGACGGACATCGGATACCGCCGGTAGCGCCGCCAGGCGAATACGGGCCGATTGCCGGCGAACGGTCGCTTTCTCGCGCCACGAAGGGTACGTTTGCCGGCATTCGGCGGGTTGGAGTGCGGGTTCGGAGCGGGGGAGCCGTGAGGTCGCTGGCGGTGGCGGCGCTCCTGTGCTCGCTCCTGGTGCTCGCGAGCGCGTGCGGCGGCGGCCAGCAACCGCAGAATTCCTCCCGCTCGCCC
>JBAPVZ010000464.1:0-2280 GCA_049283435.1 Candidatus Dormiibacterota bacterium | reverse complement strand
GGGGGCCCGAGCCCAGTCGTCACCCATCATCTGCCCGCGGGGGAACTGCAATGACCACGCCACACATGGCGCAAGCAATCGACGAGCAGCGGCTCGGCACCGACATCCGGGAGCATTCGATCCTGGTCCCGAGCGCGCTCGTGCTCGCGACGGCCGTCGTGCAATCGGACTGCGGCCAGCCGCTGCTGCTGCCGGCGCCCTTCCTGGATCGTTGCCGCGACGCCGTCCGCTCGGTGCTGTTCGACACCGACTCGCGAGTGCTCGGCGTGACGAGCAGCGGGGCGGAGCCTCGCAAAGCATCCGTCGCCGCCGGTATCGCGACCTCGCTCGCCCTGGACACGGGCGAGCCGACGGTCCTCGTCGAATGCGACCCCGAGCGCCCGACCTACGCGAGCACGCTCGGCATCCAAAACCCGCTCGGGCTCGTCGACTGGCTGCGCGAGCAGGGACCCCTCCACGTCGCGAAGCTGCAGGCGCTGCGCAACGCGTTCGTGATTCCGGTCGGCGGCGACGGCAATGACGTCGGAGCGACGTTCTACCAGCTCACGCAGACCGACCTGGTCCCCTACCTGCGGCGCGCCTTCAAGAATGTCGTGCTCGACCTGCCGCCGATTCGCGATCAGGGCCACAGCATCCTCGCGACGCATCTGGCCGACCGGATCCTTCTCACGGCCAGCGCCGGCAGAAGCTCGCTGCCCGACCTGAGGCAGACCGTGCAACTGCTCGACCCGAGCCGCGTGCAGGGCATCGTCCTTACCGACTTCGAGAGCCGCATCCCGCGCTGGCTCCAGCGGCTGCTCTGAGGCGGGGGACTGGCTGCAATGGGAAATGAATTCTTCGTGCTCGGCGCGCTGGCGATCGCGGTCGCCGTGCTCGGCAAGCGGGCGACCGTGAAGACGTACGCGCTGATGGGGGCCGCCGCGGCGATCGCCACGGCCTTCCTCTACCTCACATGATCGGGCGCACGCGCATTGCCTGGTTCCTGATCGGCGCGCTCGTCGGGGGGCTCGTGTCAGCACCCACCGGCGCGCTCGTCGCCTACGAGATGAAGCAGCAGCACCCCCGGTTCACGAGCGAACTGCTGAGCCACCTGCCCGGCGCGAGCCCGGCGGCGGCAACGGCCGTCGGCAACCTCGGTGACGTGACGGTCAAGGTGAACACGGCGGCCGGTGGAAGGGCGATCTCCCCGTACATCTACGGCGTCGCCGCCGCCGGCCCCCAGACGCTGCGCCAGCTGGGCGCGACCCTCAATCGTTGGGGTGGCGACAACTCCTCGCGCTACAACTGGGTTCTCGGCAACGCCTGGAACGCATCCCGGGACTGGGATTTCCGCAACGGAAACTACGGCATTCAGGGCAATGCGGCAGACCAGTTTGTGCAGGGCACCGACCAGGCCGGCGCGGCAGCATTGGTCACCGTCCCCTCCCTCGGCTGGGTCGCCAACGACACCAGCAACTCGACGCAATCGGTCGGCGTGCCGTCCCAGGGCGGCTCGCCGCTGACCCCGGACGGCAGCGCGATCGCCGGCTACGACCCGGCGGCGAACCGGGCGCTGACCAGCCTTCCGGCCGCGGCGAGCGACCCGGGCAACGTCGACGCGACGCCCGCGCCGAGCGGCCCCGTCTACGAGGACCAGTGGGTGCATCAGCTGCAGTCGACGTTCGGCAACGGCGCCCCACCGTTCTACGCGATCGACAACGAGCCCGACCTGTGGTGTGAGGTGCAGACCGACGTCCACCCGGCCTGCATGAGCTACGACCAGATGGCCAGCATGTTCGAGCAGTACGCGTCGGCCGTGCGCAAGCAGGCGCCGAACGCGCAGATCCTCGGGCCTGTGCTCTCCGGCTGGACGGGCATGTTCTTCTCGTCGCTCGACCGCGGCACCGACAATTTCGCGACCCACGCGGACCGCAGTGCCCACAGCGGAGAGGCGTTCCTCCCCTGGTGGCTGCAGCAGATCCACCGGTACGACAAGCGCAACGGCGTGCGCACGCTGGACGTCGTCGACGTGCACTGGTATCCGCAGGGCCAGGGCGTCTACTCGCCGGCCAACGATCCGGCGACGGCGGCGCTGCGCGTCCGCTCCGTCCGGGCCCTCTGGGACCCCACTTACACGGATGAGAGCTGGATCGGTCAACCCGTGTACCTGCTCCCCCGCCTCAAGGACTGGGTCGCGCAAGACTACCCGGGCACCAAGGTCGGCCTCTCCGAGTACAACTTCGGCGGCGAGGGCACGGCGAGCGGCGCCGTCGCGCTGGCCGAAGCGCTCGGCACGTTCGG
>JBAPVZ010000463.1:0-3171 GCA_049283435.1 Candidatus Dormiibacterota bacterium | reverse complement strand
GGATCCCGGCCGCCGATCTCGACGTGCTCCAGACGATCGAGGAGAAGTCTCGCCTCCTGGAGGAAGCCTCACGCAACCGCTGGCTGCTGCTGCTCGGGCACGAGGTCGAGCAGCCCGCCGGCTACGTCGACGTCGACGGCGGCTGGACGGTGCACCCGGAGCTCGACGCCGAGGCGGCCGCGGCACGCGGCTGCTGGCCGGAGCTGGCAGTCGGCGACACCGGCCACTGACGGAGCGCAAACGCCCGCAAGCCGACGCCGGCGGCTCTCAGCTCCGCGAGTAGCGCTGCCGCCGCGGCAGGCTGTCGCCGACCGAGTGGTAGGCCCGCATCGGGCTCGGCAGGACCCGGTCGCGCAGCAGGAAGAACACGACGACCGCTCCGATCGTCGCCACCACGGAGATCATGCCGCCGGCGAGCAGGCTCCACCGGGCGCCCAGCGTGTCGGCGATCCAGCCCACGAACGGAGCCCCGATCGGTGCGCCGCCCATCGAGAGCAGCAGGTACAGCGCCATGACGCGTCCGCGCATCTGGTCGGACGAGTTCAGCTGGATGGTGCTGTTCGCGACGGTGATCAGGACCAGCGACGCGAGTCCGCAGGGGATGAGCAGCACGAGGAAGGTCAGATAGGACGGCATCAAGCCGGCGACGAACTCGACGATGCCGAAGGCGAGCGCGGCGGCGACGAGCATGTGGCGAGTCGGGCGCCCGGCCCGAGCGGAGAGCAACGCACCGCCGACGGAACCGAGCGCGACGGCCGTCGTGAGCAGGCCGTAGGAGCTCGCCCCCTGGTGGAACACCTTGGTCGCGAACAGTGCCGTCGTGATCTGCAGGTTCATGCCGAACGTCGCGATGAACGCGATGATGATCATAGGCAGCAGGATCGCGGGCCGCTCCCGGACGTAGCGGAACCCCTGGACGATCTGACCCTTCACCCGGGGAACGGCCGCGGCGGGCCGCAGCTCGGTGGCTCGCATCAGCAGCAGCCCTGCGATCGGACCGGCGTAGGAGAACGCGTTCCAGAAGAAGAGGGGGCCGGTGCCGATGAGCGAGATGAGCACGCCCGCGATCGCGGGGCCTGCCATGCGCGCCAGGTTGAATTGCGCGGAGTTGAGGCTGATCGCGTTGGCGAGCGAATCCCGGCCGACCATCTCGACGACGAACGTCTGCCGCGTCGGGTTGTCGACGACGGTCACCAGGCCGACCAGGAACGCGACGGCGAACACCTCCCACACCTGCACGACGTGCAGCACGGTGAGCGTTCCGAGTGAGAGGGCGAGCAGGCTCAGCAGCGTCTGGGTGACGAGCAGCACCCGGCGCTTGGGGAAGCGGTCGCCGAACGAGCTGCCCCAGAGCCCGAAGAGCAGCATGGGGAGGAACTGAAGACCGGTCGTGATGCCGAGCGCGGCGCCGTTGTTGTGCGTCAGCTGCAGGACCAGCCAGTCCTGCGCGATGCGCTGCACCCAGGTACCGATGTTCGCGATGATCTGCCCACCGGCATAGAGCCGATAGTTCCGGATCTTCAGTGATCGAAAGATGAGCCGTCCTCCACGTACATGCCTGCCACTGCGGGCCACCGCACATACACCGAGGCACGACGAATAGGTCGGCGCGTCTCACGTGTCCCGTCGCCCCCGCATCAGGCGACTGACACCTGCCGGGTCGGTGACAGAGCACCAACCTCTCAATGCGTGAGCTTTACGATACCAATCTCGGCCGAAAATTGACGGGCCAAATCCTCAGTCGGACGCAGTAAGGACGATCAGAGAGAGCCTGCCACCTCCGGTGCGCGGTAGCGCCAGAAGGCGGGCAGCAGAACCACGATCCCGGTCATGACGAGGACAACCAGGATACCGCCGCCGGTGATGGCGACGGTCGTCCCCGCAGCGGCGCCGGCGAAGCCGTGCACGAGGTCGGCGAGCCGCGGTCCGCCGGCGACGACGACCGTGTACACGCCCTGCATTCGACCCCGCATCTCATCGACCGCCTCGGTCTGCAGCATCGCGCCCCGCAACACCATGCTCCCCAGGTCGCAGGCGCCCGCGACGGCGAGGCAGATCGCGGCGAGCCAGATCGAGTGCATGAGCCCGAAGGCCGCGATCGAGACGCCCCAGCCGCCGACGGCGAGCGTCACCGCGACGCCCTGCCGGCGCACCCGCGTCAACGGCCCGGAAAGCAGGCCGCCGCAGAAGGAACCGATCGGGATCGCGGCAAAGAGGAGACCGAGCGCGAGGCTGCTGCCGCCCGCGCCGCCGGCGAACGTCGTGCTCGCGAGCTGGGGGAACAGCGCTCGCGGCATGCCGAGGATCATCGCCGTCAGATCGGCCAGGAACGAGACGAGCAGGATGCTGCGCGGCGCCAGATAGCGGAAGCCGTCGACGACGTTGCGAAGGCCGTCCCGCCGGCGCAGCTCGCCGCTGGGCGGAATCGGTGGCAGGCGCCACACCGACCACAACATGACGGTGAGCCCGACCGTGTCGATCGTGTAGAGCAGCGGAATGCCGACGATGGGGATCAGGGCCCCCGCCATCAGGGGGCCGGCGACCGCGCCGAACGACTGCACGGTCGAGTTCAGCGCATTCGCGGCCGGCAGCTCCGGCCGCGTCACGAGCCGGGCGATCGCTGCCGAGCGGGTCGGCTGGTTGACACCGAAGAACGCCTGCTGCAGCGCGAGCAGGAGGAGGATGACCCACACCGACCGGTTGCCGGCGAACGACTGCGCGGCGAGCAGCGCCGAGGTCACCGCGATCCCGGCCGTCGACAGGAGCAGGAGCCGCCGGCGGTCCATCGCGTCGGCGATCGCGCCGCCCCAGAGGCCGAAGACGACGAGTGGCACCAGCGCGACGCCGCCGCTGAGGCCGACCATCGCGGAGGAGCCGGTCAGGTCGTAGATCTGCTTCGGCACCGAGACGGCGGTCAGCTGGCTGCCGATCGTCGTCACCGTGCCCGACAGCCAGAGCCGCCGGAAGGCGACGTTGCGCAGCGGCCGGGTGTCGATGACGAGGTTGCCGAAGTGGAACGCGCGCGCCGGTTCCTCAGGAATCGACTCTGTCTCTTTTCCCTCTCGCCCCACCGTCTCCCTTACCGTAACTGGACGCGCCCGCGGGCGCCGCGGTTCCGCCAGGTCGGTCGTGGGAGGCACGTGATGAGTGAGTACACAGGAACGGTGGAGA
>JBAPVZ010000462.1:0-10979 GCA_049283435.1 Candidatus Dormiibacterota bacterium | reverse complement strand
GCCAGATCGGGTTGCGCGTGACGGCGATCACCGCGAAGCCGAGGATCGCGATGACGGCCGCCAGGGCGAGCACCGGCGCAGCCCGCCCGACCCAGCCGCCACTGGCGGCGGGGGGACCCGCGTCGAGCTCGTGCGCGAGCAGGTTGAGCACGTCGGGCGGCTGGCCGCTCGCCGGTGAGGGCGGGGGCGCCGGACGCCGGCGCTCGTGCACCTCCCGACCCCGAACGGCGGCCCGGTACTCCTCAGCTGCCTGGCGCACCCGGGGCGCGGGCGCGGTCTCGCCGACCGGGCACGCCGGCAACGCTTCGAGGCGCGAACGCAGCTCGGAGGCCGGCGGTCCCGTCAGGTCAGGGCCGCGGGGCCGGTGCCGCCAGCCATCGACCGCCGATGCCGCTCCACGCGCGATCGGCTCTTCGTCCCCGGGATCCGGTGGCGCGAGGGGGTGGAGGGCCGCGAGCGCGCCGAGACGGTCGAGTTGATCGCGCTCCTGCTCCGCCCGGCGCTGGGCGAGCGCCGCCTCCGCCGTGCGCAGTGCGGTCGCGCGCCCGGTCGCCGTCCGCTCCAGAGCGTCGAGCTCCGCCCCGAGCCCGAGGTAGTCGGCATGCGTCCGGCGCGCGTCCTGCAGCCGGGCCTGGGTGACCTGCTCGGCAAGCATCGCGCGGCGCAGCGGCTTCTGGCTGTTCGCGGCGAGCGAACCGACGTGCTCGCGCGCGAACTCGTCGATACGAAGGAGCGCCCGCGCGGCCGTCGCGTCCGCCCCGGGCGCCGCGATCGCCCGCTGCAGGTGCTCCGCGAGTGCCTTCGGGGCCTCGGTGATCGCGAGCACATCGGCCTGGCGCACGCCGGCCGTGCGCGGATAGGTCGTGCGATCGAGGCCGAGCCAGCGCCAGCCGTCCGGGGCGCCGTCGAACAGGATCTCGCTCGATCGATCCCGCCCGGTGTGCAGCTCGGTGACCTGCCACCGCGACGTGTCGTTCAGGTTGCGGGTGAGCTCGACCTGCACGCCGTCCGCCAGCTCGACGATCGCGCGCACTGACCAGCGATCACCGTCCCAGGGCCGGTAGCGCTCGCGCAGATCCGTCAGCTCGGGTCCCCGCCCCCGGCCGCGGCGGACGCCACCGATCGCGGCGAGCGTCGCTGCGTGGAGCGTCGACTTGCCGGCTTCGTTGGGCCCCGAGACGACGGTCAGCCCGGGGGCGAGATCCAGGTGGAAGTCCCGGAAGGCGCCGAACGCGAGCAGCGAGATGCGAACGATGCGCATCAGGTCAGGCCTCCGCCGAGGTCGAGGTCCTCCCGGTCGTCGAGCGCCCGCAGCCCGGTGACGAGCACGCGCCAGCGCGTCGCCTCGTCCAGCGGTCGTTCCTCCTCGCCGGGCATCGCGGTCGCCGCCCGCAGGTCGCGCACGAACTGACCCCGGACGGTCGCTTCGGCGGAGAGCGCGTCCAGGTCGTAGGCGGGGCGGACGCTGCTCGCACGGCAGAGGAGCGCCTCCAGCCAGGGGGCGGCGTCGGCCAGGTGCGCCGGATCGATCGACGCCGCCGGCGGCAGCTCGCCCTCGAGATCGATGCGCACGGCGCCGGCGCGGCCTCGCACCCGCTCCTGCACCCGCTCGCGCACGTCCTGCTCGCTCGCACAGCCGGTGACGTCGAGGCGGATCGCCGACAGAGAGGCGCTCCCTACCGGGTGGTGCGTGCGCTCGATCTTGCCGTCGCCGTACACCGTGACGAGGATCGGCCCGCGAGCGCCCTCCTCGCCGAACGTGAGCGGCTCGGGGTTGCCGGGGTAGGTGTACCGAAAGGCGTCCCGCGGCGAGTGGTAGTGGCCGGTCAGCGCGTGGAGGAGCCCCGCCTGCTCGATGTCGGCCGGCGCGAACGGCGCATGGGGGTCGAGAGGCAGCGCGCTGTCATGGGGCGGCCGGTGGTCCTCGCGCTCAGCCCCGTGGAAGAGGCCGAGGTGGAGTCCCGGCCCGGCGACGCGGAACCCGTCGAGGAAGCCCGGCGTGCTGGCGGGCGCCTGATGCGCGGCACCCCACAACGTGACCCCCGGGCGGAGCGGGAGCGGCTGGAGGCCGGGGCCGCGGAAGAGCGTCACGTTGGCCGGCCAGCGCGCCTGCTGATACGGGGTTCGCGGTCCGTACCAGTCGTGGTTGCCGGGTGAGATGACGACGGGGATCGGCGCGATCCGGGCCAGCTCGGCGACGAGAAACGCGATCGTGTCCGGCGAGACATGGTCCTGCTCGTAGAGATCACCGGCGCAGAGGACGGCGTCGACCCGCTGCTCGACGGCGAGCTCGAGGATCCGCCGCAGGGCATCGCGCACGGCCTGGCGGTGCCGGCGCGCGACGCCGGCCGGCGCCCACCGGAACGGCACGTCCAGGTGGAGATCCGCGAAGTGCAGCAGCCTCAGAGGGTGTGTGTCAGCCATCGTTCAGATCCGGAGCGAGCGGATGTTCGTCCTGCTGGTGCGATCGTACCCGCCTCGAGCGGTCGCTGGCAACGCCGTTCGTAAACTCCGGCTCGCGCTACGCGCTCCAGGTGACGCCCGTCTCCTCGTAGAGGCGCCCGCCGACGACCGCACGGGCGGTCGCCGCCTCGACCCCGACGATCTCCGGCCACCGGTCGCCGTCGTCCGTCGTCCGCTCCCGCCGGCGGGCCGCGGTGACGTCCCGCACCGGCCGCGCGCTCACCTCCTCCACGAGCTCGACGAACGGCCGCGTCTTCGCGAGCGGCGCGATCAACTCCGGCGCCTCTCCGTCGCGGACCGCGAGCAGGTTCTCCAGCAGGTCGCTGCGCGGGCCGCGCTCCAGCTCGGGTGGGCCGCCGCCGCGCGTGATCTCGATCTCGTCGCCCAGGTAGTCCCAGCGGGCGGCGCCGTCGGTACCCCGAACGAGCACCCACGGCTCGCCGCGAGTTCCGGCACAGAGCGTGACCGCGACGAGCACGGTCGGACGTCCCGGCAGGCGCACTCGGACCGCACCGGTGTCGTGGACCTCGATCGGGTGTGCGCGATAGAGATCCGCGTCGACGCCGGCGCCCTCCAGCGCATCGATGCCGGCGATCGCGAGGCACCCCATCACCGCATGCGCGAACGGGTTCGTCAACGCGCCGTCGTTGACCGGCTCGCCGTCCAGCGTCCGCCGGCCGGCCCAGCGGGCGCGCCCGTAGTAGCGGTCGCCGCGAATCCAGCAGCCGCCGGCGGCGACGAGGTCGACCGTCCCCAGATCACCGCTCGCGATCAGCGTTCGCAGCCGGGCGACCGCCCAGGAGCCGAGCGCCTGGAAGCCGACCTGGCAGCGATGTCCCTCCGCTTGCGCCGACGCGGCGGCGAGCTGGGTCCGCGTCACGACGGGCGGCTTCTCGACGAGCACGTCGCAGCCGGCGGCGAACGCCCCGCGCAGCATCGGGGGATGGAGGTGGGGCGGGGTGGCGATGATCGTGACGTCGGGCGCCGCCTCTGCCAGCATCGGCTCGAGCTCGGCGAACTGTCGCACGCCCTCGGCCTGCAGCCAGGACGCGAACGCCTCCGGCGGCGGCCCGACGTCGCACACGGCGACGAGCCGGGTTCGGCGCGTCTCCTGGAGGCACCGCAGGTTCGCGAGGTGGACCCCACCGTAGCCGCCCGTCCCCGCCAGCGCGATTCGCGCCGGGCCCCGCTCAGCCACGCACGTCCCGCCGGCGCGCCTCCGTCCCCGATGGCGTCGTCACGATACCTCCTCTCTCGTCCGCTGGGGCCGGCCCGCCCGAGCCCGAGGTGTGGCCGCTCCCGGCGTCGTCATGCCGGGGCCGGCCGTGCTCTCGCGGAGCACCACCGTGGCGGGCACGTGCACGAGCTCGGGCTCTCTCGGCGCCGTCTCCGAGCCCTTGGTCGCGAGGCGGAGGGCGGTCGCGCCCATCTCCTCCAGGGGCAGGTGGACGGTCGTCAGCGCCGGTGTCAGATCGCGCACGGCGGGGATGTCGTCGAATCCGGCCACCGAGAGCTGGTCGGGGACGCGAATGCCGTGTGCGTGCAGCGCGTGCATGCTCCCCAGTGCCATCACGTCGGACAGGATGAGGAGGCAGGTCACCTTGGCGAGCGTGCCCGACGCGAGCAGGCGCTCGACCGCCGCCGCGCCCCCTTCACGAGTGAAGCCGCCGTCGACGATGTTCGCGGGAGGCAGTTCGACACCGGCTCGGGTGAGCTGGGAGTGCGTGCCCAGAAATCGATCGCGGACCGTCAGCAGGTGATCCGGGCCGGTCATCACCGCGAACGAGCGATGTCCGAGCTCCAGCATGGCGCGCGTGATCGCGCTCGCGCCGCGGCGATTGTCGGGCAGCACGGCATCCGCGTCCACGTGATGCTGACTGATCATCGCGACCCGCCCGCCGCTCGTCCGGTAGGCCGCGAGCGCCGCCTGCAGGTTCTTCGTCCGCACCCGCTCCCGGTAGCCGGAACCGGCGAGGATGATCGCGTCCGTCCGCTGCTGGTGCATCATCCGCACATAGGCGACCTCACGGTCGGGGTCGCGATACGTGCAGGCGACGATCATCATCCGGCCGAGCGAGTTCGCCGCCCGCAGCGCGCCGTCGGCGATCGCCGCGAAGTAGGGGTCGCCGACGTCGTGGACGATCAGGGCGAGCGCCGGGTTGCGGCCGGCGGCGAGCGCCTGGGCGTGCGCGTTGGGAACGTAGCCGAGCTCTTCGGCGGCGACGAGCACGCGCTGCGCGAGGTCGGCGCCGACGACCCGAGCGCCGCCACTGAGGACGCGCGAGGCGGTCGCGAGCGAGACGCTCGCGCGGGCCGCCACCATGGTCAGCGTGACCAGCTTCTTCTCCATCGCAGGCGCGGCTGACCGTACCACAGCGGGAAAGGGTTTCCCGGCGTCTCGGCGAGCAGGTCGGGGGACCGTAAATCTCCCGTGGCCGGGCGCCTCACGAGGTATCGTGGTCTGACCGACGATGCCCAGCCCTCTTTCGCGTGCGCTCACGCTGCTTCTCCAGGCGCCCGCGCAGGGTAAGCTTGCCTACTGCCTGCTCCGCGATCCGCGGACGCCGGTCGGCCCGAAGGTCGCGTTGCTGGGAGCGCTGGGGATCGTCGTCAGTCCGCTCGAGCTGCCACGATGGGTGCCGCTTCGCGAGCTCGACGCGGTCGCCCTGGCGCTGCTCGCGATGCGCGTCTACGTGGACGTGAGCCCGGAGGCGATCGTCACCGAGCATCGGGCCGCGCTGGCCGAGCAGCGCAGCGTGTTCGACAAGGATGTGCGAGCGGTCCTGGAGGCCGTTCGCAGCGGGGTGCAGCAGCTCGTGCTGGCCCTGCGAAAATCGCAGCCGGCGGCGCCCCTGGCCGCCGTTCCGAAGGAGTGAAGACGGCCGTGAAGGTCATGTTGACAAAAGACGTCGAAAACGTCGGGACTGCCGGCGACATCAAGTCGGTGGCCGACGGGTTCGGACGCAACTACCTGATCCCGCGTCACCTGGCGGTCGTCGCCGGTCGGGGGGTGGAGACGGAGGCGAAGCGCATCCGGTCCGTGTCCGCCCGGCACGAGGCGAAGGCACGCGAGCAGGCGCAGGACCTCGCGTCGCTGATCGAGAACAAGACGGTCGTCTGCCGCCTGCGCGTCGGCGAAGAGGGCCGCGTGTTCGGCGCCGTCACGAGCGAAGACATCGCCCGCGCACTCTTCGCGCAGCACAACGTCGAGGTCGACCGCCGCCGGATCGAGCTGCCCGAGCCGATCAAGCAGCTCGGCGAGCACGAGGTCAACCTGCGGCTGCATCGTGACGTCGCGGCGCACATCAACCTGATCGTCACCCAAGACCGCTAGATCACCGGTGGCCGTCCCGCTGCCCGGTCCTCAGGGGAGGGTGCCGCCGCACGATCTGGAGGCCGAGGCCTCGGTCCTCGGTGCGATCCTGCTCGACCAGGCGGCGCTTCCGCGCATCCTGGAGATGCTGCAGCCGGAGGACTTCTACCGGGAGAACAACGGACAGATCTACCGGGCGGCGATCGAGCTGTTCCGCGAAGGGGAGCCGATCGACAATGTGACGCTCGCGGCCGAGCTGGAGAAGCTCGGCGTGCTGGAGCGGATCGGCGGTCGGGCGCACCTGGCGATGCTGCAGGAGCAGACCCCGACCGCCGCCAACATCGAGCACTACGCCCGGATCGTCAAGTCGCGGGCCTACAAGCGGGCCCTGATCACGGCCGGGACCGAGGTGACCGGGCTCGGCTACGACGACGCGCTCGATGCCGAGGAGGCGCTGAACTCCGCTCAGTCGCGTGTGTTCGCGATCGCGGAGCAGCGAGTGGGCACCGGCATGGAGCGCCTCTACGATCTCCTGAAGCCGGCGATGGACCGGATCGACGCGCAGATGGCGTCGGGCGGCGGGGTCGTCGGCATCCCGAGCGGCTTCCACGACCTGGACCGGATCACGAACGGGTTCAAGGCGTCGGACATGGTCGTGATCGCCGGCCGCCCCTCGATGGGCAAGGCGCTGGCGCTCGACACGCCGATCGCATCCCCGGATGGCTGGAAGACGATGGGTGAGCTGCGGGTCGGCGACCAGGTCTTCGACGAGCAAGGCAAGCCGTGCACCGTCACGTTCGCGACCCCGGTCAGGGAGGGTCGCCCGTGCTACGAGGTCGTGTTCAGCGACGGCAGCAGGCTGGTGGCGGACGCCGATCACCTGTGGGCGACATCGGATCGGGAACGCCGCCAGCAGGGCGACGACTCGCTGCGCGTGCGCACGACGCGGGAGCTGGTCGCCTCGTTGCGGACTCCCGACGGGCGCGCGAACCATCGGGTGCCGGCGTGCGGGGCACTGGAGTACTCGGAGCGGGAGCTCCCCATCGATCCGTACGTCCTCGGTGCCTGGCTGGGTGCCGGCGAGGCAACCTCTGCGACCGTCACCGTGGCAGCCTCTGAGGTATCGATCCCGGAAGAGATTCGGGCTGCCGGTCTCGAAGTCAGGTCGACACGCCAGGGGGAAGATCGCACCCCTCGTTACCGGATGCGAGGCGTCGCGTGGAGGACCGAGCCGCCGGATACGACCTTGCGAGAACGGTTGCGTTCGCTTGGGGTGCTTGGGTTAAAGTCGATCCCGCGGCCTTACCTCGAGAGTTCGCAGCCACACCGGCTCGCGCTTCTGCAGGGACTGATGGACACGGACGGGCACGTGGACCGATCCGGCCACGCGGAGTTCTGGACGACCAATCCGCGGCTCGCTGCCGGCGTGGCGGAACTCGTCACCGGGCTGGGTGCCGTCGGGTTCGTAACGCAGGATCGAGCGACCTGCAACCGCACAGACGGCGGCCTGAGGTATCGCGTGCGGTTCGAGACGGAGCTCCCCGTCTGCCGGCTGCCACGGAAGCGCAGCCGGTTGCGTGCCGCCGGCGCCGGCAAGCCCAGTCGATGGCGTCGCATCCATGACATTCGGCCGGCCGCCTCGGTCCCCGTGCGGTGCATCCAGGTCGATTCCCCGAGTCATCTCTACCTGGCCGGCCGCGCCTGCATCCCGACGCACAACACCTCCTTCGTGCTCAATGTCACGCTGCACGCCGCGATCGAGCGCAAGCTGCCGATCGCGATCTTCAGCCTGGAGATGTCGAAGGAGCAGCTCGTCGAGCGGATGCTCTGCGAGCACGCGCAGATCGACGCGCAGCGACTGCACCGCGGCCTGCTGAGCGAGGTCGAGCACGAGCGGCTCGTGTACGCGCTCGGGCCGCTCGGCGACGCCCCGATCTACATCGACGACACGCCGATGCTCGACGATCTGACGCTGCGGCTGAAGGCGCGCCAGGCGAGCGCCCGGGACGGGGTGCAGATGATCGTCGTCGACTATCTCCAGCTGATGCACGGCCGCTCGCAGAGCGGTGACTCGAACCGGGTCCAGGAGGTCTCCCAGATCTCGCGCTCGATGAAGGCGATCGCACGCGAGCTCCGGGTGCCGAACATCGCGATCTCGCAGCTGTCGCGCGCGCCGGAGGCGAGGCCCGACAAGCGGCCGATCCTGTCGGACCTGCGTGAATCGGGCTGCCTGCCGGCATCCACCCGACTCCTTCGCGCCGACACGAACGCGGAAACGACGCTCGGCGAGCTCGTGCTCAGCCAGGAGCGGCCGCTCGTCTGGGCGCTGGACGATCGGCGGCGGCTGGCCCCGAGCCGCCTCGTGAGCACCTTCCCCACCGGGACGCGTCCCGTGTTCCGGCTTCGGCTCGCGTCCGGCTACGAGGTCGACGCGACGGCCAACCATCCGTTCCGCACCCGGGAAGGCTGGACCCGGCTCGACCAGCTGTCGGTGGGGTCGTGCCTGGCGGTGCCTCGCCGGCTCCCGGCGCCCGTGACGAGTGCCGAGGAGTGGGCGGCAGACGAGCTGGTCCTCCTCGCCCGTGACCGACGCCTCCCGGAACCGCTGCACGGCTTGCCGGCCGAGCAGATCGCGCTCTTCCTGGGCCACCTCTGGGCGACGCACGGCACGATCGCACGCACCGGGGATGGTCGAGGTGCCGTGGTCGGGATCTCGTTCAGGAGCCCCGGCCGAGCCCTCGTGGACGGCGTGCGCCGGCTGCTCCTGCGGTTGGACATCCGCAGCCGGCTCACGCGAGTGGCCGGGAGGGGCGACGGCGACGGTTGGCACCTCGACGTGAGCGGATCGCAGGACAGGCTCCGCTTCCTGGAGGTCGTCGGGTGCCCGGGAGAGCGTTCCGACCTCCCCGCCTGCCGCCCGGTGGTGGGCGCGCGCAACCCGCAACCGAACGTCGATCCCCTCCCGCGGCAGCGCGAGCTGGTTGCGGCGGGCGGGAGGCGAGGTGCTTTCGCACAGCCGGCGAACGAGGAGATCGGCCTCTCCGCTCGGAGTGAGTCGCGCGCCGGCGTCGCGGCGTCCGACGTCTGCTGGGACGAGGTCGTTGAGATCACGCCGCTCGGTGAGCAGCCGACCTTCGACGCGACCGTGGAGGGCACGCACAATTTCGTCGCCAACGGCGTCATCGCCCACAACTCGATCGAGCAGGATGCCGACCTCGTCATGTTCCTCTACCGAGACGAGTACTACACCCGCGAGAAGTCGGAGAAGCCGGGCATCGCGGAGATCATCCTCGCCAAGCACCGCAACGGGCCGACGGGGATGATCGAGCTCGTGTTCCGCGGCTCGTTGACCCGCTTCGAGAACAAGGAGAGCCGCCGGCCCGAGTTCGAGGTCGAGCCGTAGGCTGACTCGCCGCCAGGCACAGCGCTCTTTCGCCGGTGCAGCGCGACGTGCCGTGCGTATTCAGGCGACTCCCGACGACCCCGCATACGTGGACGTGTGTTCCTGGTCCACCGGTCGCTCGCGCAGCGGCCAGCCGAGGAGGACGATCGCGAGCACGCCGACGGTCACCAGCGCCGGTAGGTACCACGGCCAGACGGCGAACCTGAGCAGCGGGCCGGCGACTGCGGGGACGGCGCGCAGATACAGATAGTTCGCGTTGCCGAACGCGTCGACGATCCCCATCGCGATCGCGAGCAGGGAGGTGATCGCGATCGCGCGGCGAACCGAGTGCCGGCGCAGCCGCAGGTGATAGGCGCCGGCGAACAGCAGCGCCGCGACGATCAGTCCCCCGTGGAGCACGTAATACTCGACGTAGAACCAGCTCGGCCAGCCGCCGCCCCGGATGGGGAGGAACAGCGCCGGGATCGCCCCGCCGACCCCCCAGAACCAGGTCAGCTCCGCCAGCACGTCGCGCCGCCAGAAGAGCGCGGCGGCCGCCACCCAGGCGGTCAGATCACAGAGCTGGAACGGCAGCCCGGTCGCTGCCTGCCAGGGCCGCTGACCGAGCAGCTTGACCCACCACGAGACCTCGCAGACGACGAGGGCGACGCCGAGCACGACGCCGGCTGCGCGCCAGGGCCAGGCCGGAAACCGATGCGGGAGCCAGAGCGTGGCGAGCATCGCGACCGCGACCGCTGCGATCGGTATCCAGTAGGTCGTCCAGGCCACTTCCAATCCGCCCCCAATGCTTGTCCTCGGAGCAACGAGTCACTTCATCGTAGAACGATGCTCGGGGCGGTGCGCCGGCACCGGCGGCCCGTTGTCACGGGCGGTGAGCGGCGCCGCGGGCCCTCCCGGGGGCGCCGCCTCCCGGCTGGGCCGATGCTCCGCCCGGCGAGCCTGGATGCCGGACGCCCTGGCACCTGCCGAGGCGGCTGATCGCCGGCTCAGGCGGACTGGCGGCCCGCGAACGCGAGGAGCCGCGCCAGGGCCGGCGCGTCGGACGCGATCGGCAGCTCGGGGCCGAACATCGAGCCGCGAGACTCCGGGGTCAGGATCGAGCGCAAGCCCAGCGCCACCTCGGCCTCGGCATCCGTGAACGGAACCGCCTGGCCGGTCGCGGTCGCGAGATCCCAGCCGTGCACGACGTACTCACCGGTCAGCATCGTGCGGAGCATCGCCGGCGGCAGCTGCCCCTCGGCCGGCTGGACACCGCTCGCCTCCGCGGCCTGCAACGCCGGCAACAGTTCGCCGGCCGCGGCTCGGAACTCGCCCGCCGGATCGTCGCCGGCTCGCGTCGCTCCCGGATCGGGATCCGGGTCCTCGCCCTTCGCGCGCGAGGTGAAGTAGCGCAGCCAGCCGATGAGATGGCCTTCGAGCGCTGCCACGTCCCACTCCGAACAGGGCGTGGGGAGACTGCGCTGTCCCGGCGCGACGCCGGCCAGCAACCCTTCCAGCTTGCCCAGCACCTCTTCCAGCGTCGTGTCGTTCGTCGTCTCGGTCACCGGGTCAGCCTATCCCACCGGAACCGCGTGGTCTTGAAGAAACGCGACATCCGTCTACGCTCTGCACCGTGGGCCGATCGGAGCCGGTCGAGCAGATCGAGCAGATCGAGCAGGACGCGCGTGGCATCCTGCAGCCGGCGCTCGGCAAGCGGAGATTCCATCTCGATCGGCATCCGTCGCCGTCGACCGCGGCTCGCTTCGTCCGCCACTACTGGTCGATCGTGTGGGACCTCGGTGAGGCGAGGTTCGAGCAGAC
>JBAPVZ010000461.1:0-9308 GCA_049283435.1 Candidatus Dormiibacterota bacterium | reverse complement strand
CTCGCGGCGGCGACCTGGCTCGCCTGGGTGCTCGCGGGCGCCAACGTGGACCACGGCCGCCTGCTCCTCGCCGGGCAGGTGGCGTGGTTCGTCGCCGTGCTCGGACCGGCGCTCGCGACGGGGACGTTTCACGCCCAAGGCATCGTCACCGCGCTGCTGCCCCTCGACATGGTCACCAAAGCGTTCGCCGCCGTGCTCTATCTGCTCTGCCTGCCGGCCGTGCTCCATCTCGTCCCGGAGGGCGGCTACCAGGCCAGCTCGCGCAGCCTGCCCTGGCTCCGAATCGGGCTCTGGCCTCCGTATGTCGCGCTCTTCGCATCGCTCTTCTGGACGGTGGGGCAGGACGTGGGCGGCATCGCCGAGTTCGTCGGCGTGAGCCTCGTCGCCGCGGCGATCGCGGTCCTGCTCGCGATCGGATTGCGCCGGCGGCCGGCCTGGCAGCGCCGCGCCTACCCGATCGCCCTGCTGGTGCTGGCGGCGGTGACCCTCCTCGTCGCCTTCCTCGGCGCCTACCTGCCCTGATCGCAGGCTCGCCCAGCGCGAACCGGGGATGCGCTCGCGTATGATGCCCAGCGGAACCGGATTGCCCATCCCGCGACCGGTCGATGGAGTCGTTTCGCGGGCCGTTCGAGCTCCGACCACGTCCTGATTACGTCTCGCCACATGTCTCAGCACTCTCTGTCGCACTCCCGGCACCGCCTCGTCAGGGCGGGAGCGTTCCTGCGCCGTGAGGCTCAGGACGGACGCCGGCACACCGGGCTCTTCGTGGTGGCCTTGGTCCTCGTCGTCGTGCTGGGTGCCGTCGCGGCCCAGCCGTCGGCGATCGGGCCCCGGGATACCGTCGCGGGCGCGCTCCTGCCGGCCATGCGGGCAGCCAGCTGGGTCAGCGGCGGGTTGACCCAGAGCGCCGCGACGCTCGGCGACAACCGCCGGCTGAGCGAGGAGAACACGCAGCTGGCGCAGCAGAACCGGCAGCTGGCAGCCGAGGTCGCCGAGCTGCAGGCGACGCAATCCCAGAACGCGCAGCTCAGGGCTGCGCTGCAGTTCCAGCAACAGGCGCACGATCGCACGGTCGCCGCTCCCGTCGTCGCGCGGGATCCCGACGGGTTGCAGCGGTCGCTGACGATCGCGGAGGGCAGCGCGGCCGGCATTCGGGTCGGGATGACCGTCGTGACCGGTGCCGGGCTGGTCGGTCGGGTGCGCACGGTCCAGGCCCACTCCGCGGTCGTCCAGACGACCGCCGATCCGCAATTCTCGATCGCGGTGCAGACCGCCACGACGAGCCTGAACGGCACCGCGCAGGGTGGCCGCGTCGCGCTGCCCGTCCAGCTCACGATCGGACCGAGCGTCCAGCCGCAGGGGGGTGAGGCCGTCGTGACGGCGGGGACGGGCGGCGTGCCGGCGGGGATCCCCGTCGGCATCCTGAGCACGGTCGGTCAGGGGGCGGGCCTCCATGTCGCAGGCGCGATCACTCCCCTGGAGGATCTGTCCCAGGTCACGTTCGTCGTCGTCGTCCTCGGGCCGAAGGCCCGCTGATGGTGTTCGCGGGGCTGGGCGCGCTCGTGCTCGCGACCTTCCTCCAGCTGGCGATCTCCGCCAACCTGCTGCTCGGCGGACTGGAGCCGAACCTGGTCCTCGCCCTCGTCGTCGCCTGGGCGTGGGTGCGCGGGCCAGGGTGGGCGTTCGCGTGGGCGCTGCTCGGCGGGCTGCTGCTCGACGTCGCCGGTGCCGGCGTCGTCGGCGTGCACGCGGCCGCGCTGCTGCTCGCCGCCTATGCGGTCGGCGTCGTGCGCAGCTGGCGCCGGGACTGGGGGTGGCCGCTGCTCGCGCCGATCGGTGCGCTCGGCGGCCTGCTCTACGGAGCGCTGCTGATCGCGGCGCTCCACGTGTTCGGCGGCGAGCTGATCGACCGCACGCTGATCAGCGCGCTGCTCGGCGGCGGCGTCCTCTCCGGCGGCCTGCTGTCGCTGCCGTTCGGCCTGCTCTTCGTGGCTCTCCAACGCTCCCTCGCCACGCGCTGAGCACCGAAGGCTGGTTGGACCTGGTGGCTTCGTCCACGCGAACCCAACTCGAAACGGACCTGGCGAGCACGAACCCGCACCGTCCGCTGTTGTACAATGTTGGGTCGTGCCCACTTCCAGCGGAACGTTGACGGCTGTCGTCGTCAGCGGCGGTAAGCAGTATCGCGTCGCCCCTGGCGATCGCCTCCTCGTGGATCGTCTCGCCGCGCTGCCCGGCGCCGAGCTGACGCTCGACCGGGTGCTCCTGGTGTCGGACGGTGACGACGTGAAGGTCACGCCGGAAGCGCTGCAGGGCATGCAGGTCGGTGCCCGGGTCGTCGCCCATCCGCGGGGCAAGAAGATCCAGGTCCTGCGCTACAAGCCGAAGAAGCGGGTGCGGGTTCACCGCGGTGCGCGCGCCGACCTCACCGAGCTGGAGATCCTCTCGGTCGGTCCGGCCCCCAAGCCGCGGTCGAAGAAATCGTCGTCGAGCGCGGAGGAGGAGAGCTAGGCATGGCCCACAAGAAGGGCGGCGGCTCGTCGAAGAACGGCCGCGACTCGAACGCACAGCGTCTGGGCGTCAAGGTGTACGGAGGCCAGACGGTGACGGCGGGGTCGATCCTCGTCCGCCAGCGAGGCAGCCGCATCCAGCCCGGCAGCGGTGTCGGGCTCGGACGTGACCACACGCTGTTCGCGCTGATCGACGGCACCGTCGGCTATCAGCGCGTGGGTCGCGACGGCCGCCGGGCGACGATCTCGACCGCCGAGTAGGGAAAGGGAGCGCGGCGGCGCATGCCGCCGATCAGCCCGCGGCTCGTCGACTCGGCCAGCGTCGAGTTACGGGCGGGCGCCGGCGGCCGAGGCGCGGTGTCGTTCCGGCGTGAGCCGTTCATCCCGCGCGGCGGCCCCGACGGCGGCGACGGTGGTGACGGAGGCTCGATCGTGCTGCGCGCGTCGCCCGAGCTCGACTCGCTCGCCGACCTGTCGCATCGCCGTCTCTGGCGCGCGGAGAGTGGCCATCCCGGTGGCGGCTCCCGCCGTTCCGGCAAGAGTGGCGCCGACCTCCTGATCGCGGTGCCGGTCGGCACGCTCGTCGTCGACGACGAGACGGGGGACGTGCTCGGCGACCTCGGAACGCCCGGAGCCGAGCTGCTGGCGGCGCGAGGCGGCGCCGGAGGCCGTGGCAACGTCCACTTCAAGAGCTCGGTCAACCGGTCGCCGCAGACCGCCGAGCCGGGCCTGCCCGGGGAAGCGGTGCATGCCCGCCTCGAGCTGAAGCTGATCGCGGATGTCGGGCTGGTCGGCGCGCCGAACGCGGGCAAGTCGTCGCTGCTGCGCGCCATCTCGGCGGCCACGCCGCGGGTCGGCGCCTACCCGTTCACGACGCTGGAGCCGGAGCTCGGGGTCGTCGAGCTCCCGAGTGGCCGCCGCGTCGTCGTGGCCGACATTCCGGGGCTGATCGAGGGCGCCGCCGAGGGTGCCGGGCTCGGCCGGCGGTTCCTCCGGCATGTCGAGCGCACGCGGCTGCTCGTCTACGTCGTCGACGGCGCCGCCCCCGACCCGTGGGGCGATCTGGCGACGGTGCGTGCCGAGGTCGCGGGCTACGCGACGGCGCTCGCCGAGCGACCCTCGCTCACCATCGTCAACAAGGTCGACCTGCCCGAGGTCCAGAAACGCATTCTGGGCGAGCCGCCGGAGAAGGCGGCCTTCCCCGGGGGCGACGGGACGGCGCTCCTCATCTCGGCGCAGCGCGGCGACGGCATCCCGCGCCTGCTGACCGCCCTGGAGAACGCGTTCGTGGCGCTGCCCGAGCCGGCCCCGACGCCGGTGACCCCGCGGCGGGTCCGCCTCCGCCGGGCGGCATCCCCGCCGAAGGTCGTGCGGCACGCGTGGGGCTACGAGGTTTCGGGCGCGGGCGTCGAGCGACTCGTCCAGCGCACCGACTTCGATGCCGAGCCGGCGTTGCAGCGGTTTCAGGTCATCCTCGACCGCACCGGTGTCTCGGCGGCCCTGCAGGACGCGGGCGCGGAGCCTGGCGACACCGTGCGCGTCGGCGACCTGGAGTTCGAGTACCAGCCGTGACCGACGGAGCGGAGCGCATCGGCATCGTCGGGGGCACGTTCGACCCCATCCACCTGGGCCATGTCGAGCTGGCGGAAGCTGCTCGGCGCTGTGCGCGACTCGACCGGGTGCTGCTGATCCCGGCCGGCGTGCCGCCGCACCGCCACCGCCCCGTCGCGAGCGACGCGGATCGGCTCGCGATGTGCCGTCTCGCCGTTCGCCACCATCCGAACCTCGAGGCGTCGGACCGCGAGCTCCGGCGCGGCGGGCCTTCCTACACGCTGCAGACGCTGGTCGAGCTGCAGAGGGCCTATCCCGGCGCCGGCCTGTTCCTCGTTCTGGGCTGGGACGCGGCTCGCGATCTGCCCACCTGGCACGAGCCGCAGCAGGTCCTGCGCCTGGCGACCCTCGTCGTCCTGCCGCGCCCGGGACTCGCGCCGCCAACCGCTGCGGATCTGCGAGAAGCCGGCGTCGATCCGGCGCGCACGCTGCTCTGCCGGCCGGGGACGCCCGACGTCGGCGCGACCGATCTCCGGCGCCGGTTGCGATCGGGCGCGGAGCCGGATGGCCTGCTCGATCCGGCCGTGCTGGCGTACATTCGCGAGCACCATCTCTACGAGGAAACCGATTGACAGACGCACCGTTCGGGCAGACTAAGAGCCGTTGAACCTGCTCGAATCCGAATCGCTGGCCGACCTTCTGAAGAGCGCGGCCGAGGACCGCAAAGCCTGGGACGTCGTTGCGATCGACGTGCGTGGTCTGACGACGATCGCGGACTACTTCGTGATCTGCGAAGGGGAGACCGATCGTCAGGTGCGCGCGATTGCCGACGCGATGATGGAACGAGCTCGAGAGCAGGGAGTGCGCCCGCTCGCCGTCGACGGCTACGACGACGCGACCTGGATCCTGCTCGATTTCGACAGCGTCCTCGTCCACGTCTTCCTGCCCGGCGAACGCACCTACTACGACCTGGAAGGGCTCTGGACCGCGACCGCTTCGGCCGGTGCTGACCTCGCCTCACCGGGATGATCTTCGCCCGGGATTCCGCAAGCCCCGGCTGACGGGGGAGAAGATGCGCATCGGCATCGACCTGACCGCCTGCTGGCGCCAGCGCGTCGGCATGGTGACGTTCGCACTGGGGCTGACGGAGGCGCTGCTCGAGGGGCCCGACGAGCACTCGTACACCCTCTTCTGCAGTCGTGAGCGCCCGCCCGGCCTCGTCGTGCCGCCGGCCGCCGAGCGACGGCTCGGCACGGTGCTGTCACCGCACCGCCACGAGGTGCGGAACAAGCTCCAGTGGCTGCCGACCGTCGAGGCCGAGGTCGGCGCCGACGTCATGCTCTATCCCTACTGGCCGGCCCCTCCGCGCCGGCGGCTCCAGGCGCCCCCTGCGATCACGATGGTGCACGACCTCGCGTACCGCGTTCGGCCGGACGAGGTGCCGTGGCAGCAGCGGCTCTACCTGGGGTCGCTGCTGCCGGGGGCGCTCCGCCGCTCGGCGGCCGTGCTCGCGCCCTCCGAGGCGACGCGGCTGGACGTCCTCGACGCCTACCCGGCGCGCGGCCTGGAGCAGCGCCTCCATGTCGTGTCCGAGGGGCCCGGCATCGGGGGGACCGACCCCTCACCGCTGCCGGACGGCCTCGAGCCGGGGTTCCTGCTCGTCGTCGGCACGATCGAGCCGCGCAAGAACCTGCCGCGCCTGCTCGCGGCGCACCAGCTGCTCCGTGCCCGCCGGCCGGTGCCCCCGCTTGTCGTCGCCGGACGCGTCGGTTGGGCCTACGGCGACGCCCTCGACCTCCTGCGCGCCGACCCTGCGGTGCGCCTGCTCGGCCACGTCGACGACGCGACCCTGGCGACGCTCTACCGCTCGGCGTCCCTGCTCGCGTTCCCGAGTCTCTACGAGGGGTTCGGCCTGCCGCTGCTGGAGGCGATGCTGGCCGGGCTGCCGGCCCTGATCGGGAACGCCGGCTCACTCCCCGAGCTCGCGGGCGGCGCCGCCCTGCAGGTCGATCCGCTCGACGCCGATTCGATCGCCGGCGGCCTCGACCGCCTGCTCGATGACAAGGCGCTGCGCCGCCGGCTCACGGCGCGCGGCCGGCGGCGGGCGGCAGCCTACACCTGGCGCGCGGTCGCCGATCGTGTGCTCGCGACGGCGGCGTCCGCCGTCAGCTCTCGACGGTGACGGTCGTCCCGATGTCGGCCCACGCGTACAGCTGCGGCAGCACGTTCGACGGGATGTGCACGCAGCCGTGGCTCGCGTTGGCGCCGTACTGGGAACCCGGGCCCATCTCGCTGTTCGGCTCCCAGGGCGCGCCGTGGAGGAACGTGCCGTCGTTGACGAACTCCATCGCGTCGGGCACCCATGCGGTGTTGTAGTAGAACGGGCTGCCCGGCGGCCAGGGCGACACCATCTTGTACTGGGGGTACTTCGCGAAGATCTTGAACGTCCCCTGGTCGGTGGGCAGAGCCGGCCGACCGGTGGTCACGAGCGTGGTGATCGTCGGGCAACCGTTGTCGTAGGCGACCAGCTGCTGCGTCGCGGTGTGGACCACGATCAGCTTCGCCGGGGCGCCCTGGATGCAGGCGCCGCCACTACCGGCGCTCAGCGTCTGCTGCGCGGCAACCTTCTTCTGGTACAGCGCGTTGTAGACCGACTGCAGCTCTCCGACCGCACTGCTCAGCTGCGGGTCGGCCTTGGCGGCGCCGAGGTCCTGCTGCGCCTGCTGGAACTGGGACGCGTACGTCCCCCCGGATCCGTACTGCTGGATCATGCCGGGCAGCGCGTTCACCATCGTCGTCGCCTTGGCGTGGAGCTGCAGGCGGGCGCCGAGCGTCTGGTTCGCCGCCCCGAGCTGCTGCGCGATCGTCTGGTGCTGCTGCGCCATCGTCGCGTAGCTCTGCGCGAGATAGGTCTTCGCCGCCTGCGCCGCCTGCGTCGCGGGGTCGGTCCAGAGCTGCGCCTGCTGGAGCTGCCCGGACTGCTGGTTCAGCTGGTTCTCATCGTTGACGACATCGGTCGGCAGGCCGTTCGTGAGGCCTCCCGCCGAACCGGACAGCGCGGTGCGCGCGGCGGTGACCTGCGCGAGCTGGCTGTTCCAGGAGCTCGACAGGTGCAGGTAATCGGTCGGCTCCTTCGCGTTCGCGAGCTTCGTCTGATACGGCTTCGCGTCGAACGGCGTCGGACCGTAGGCCGCCTGCAACGCCGCGAGCGCCGCCTGCGCCTGCGAGCGGGTCTTGGCGACCGCCTGCCCGTGGACGGTCGTCGTCTGCGCCTCGAGCCCCTTCAGGGGGTCGCGGAACAGCGCGTTCGAGAGATAGGGGTAGGGGAGCGGGCCACGCCGGCTCTGTTGCAGCGACGCCAGCTGCGATCGCAGCGGCGCCAGCTCGGCCTTCGACACCCCGGCCGCACGCTCCTGCTGCCACTCCGCCTGCAGCTTCGCAGCACGCTGGTCGAACTCGTACCGATTGCCGACGCCGACGCCGATCGCGAGCAGCAACACGACGAGCACGCCGCCGATCGCGATCGTCAGGAGTTTCCTCACCGCCAGTCCTCTACCATCGATCCCCCAAACGCATCGATCCCCCAAACGCTGCCTCGCCATGCGGGCAGTCGTATGCCTTCGCTGGTGTCACTGAGGATAGCAACGCGGGCAGCGGATTGCGCGTTACTCCGCTGGTTCGCCGGCCGTCAGGGGCGGCGCCGCCCGGCGTACGCGCAGGTAATGGCGCCGGGCCTTCGCGCGATTGCCGCAGGTGCGCATGTCGCACCAGCGCCGTCGCTGGTTGTGCGACATGTCCATGAAGAGGTGATCGCAGTGCGGGCTGGCGCAGAGCCGGATCGCCTCCAGCGGGCCGCCGGTGAGCAGGTCGCCCGCCGAGCGCGTGACCGGCCACAACATGGCGTCGAGCGCGCGCCCGCCGTGCGACCAGAGCCAGGTGTAGCTCCCGTCGTCGGTCGGCACGATCTGGGAGCGTGCCATCGCCGACGCGAGCTCTTCGTTCAGGACCTGCAGCGCCCGCGCCTCGACCGCGCGCGCGCCGGCGATCGCGCTGAAGATCTCGAACAAGGCGTCGCGCAGCGACCTCGCGCGGCCGCGCACGCCGATCGCCTCGGTCGCCGCCCGGGCGCCCTGGCGGAGCAGCCGGTCCGCCTCCTCCCGCGTCACCGAACCGCGCCGCAAGGACCACCGTACGAGCGCGTCGTAGGTCGCGAGCGCATCCGGGGCCGCCACCTCCGGCACCTCGCGCGTGTTGCAGAAGTCGAGGCAGAGTCGACCGCCGACGAAGACGGTCGGCGCTACGGCGTCGGTCATGGCGAGCACCATTGTCCTCGGCTCCTCCTCGGCACGGCGATCGGCGCCGCCGGCGGATCACCTCCCGCCCGCGGCAGCGGCCGGTTCCTGGTCCTCCTCGACCTGCGCCTCGGCGACCGGGACGACCTGACGGAGCCGCTGCAGCGTCGCCGGCCAGGCCGCCAGCGCCGCCCGCGCCCGGAGGCTGCCGGTCTCGCGCAGGTGCTCCTCCAGGAGCGCCCGCAACGGCTCGGCGGCTCCGGCCGGAACCGGCCGGGTCATCACGCTCTCCTCGTGGAGTTCACCCCAGTCGAGCACGTAGGCGACGCCGCCCGTCATCCCGGCGCCGACGTTGCGGCCGACCGGACCGAGCGAGACGACGAGACCGCCGGTCATGTATTCGCAGAAGTGGTCGCCGGCGCCTTCCACGACCGCGACGGCGCCCGAGTTGCGGACGCCGAACCGCTCGCCGGCCCGTCCGGCAAGCAGGAGCCGGCCGCCGGTCGCGCCGTAGAGGCACGTGTTGCCGGCGAGCACGGGGATCCGGTCCGGGCCGTCGGCGCCGTCGCCGGGGGCACTCCGAATCGTGATCAGGCCGCCGCCCATGCTCTTGCCGACGTAGTCGTTCGCCTCCCCCTCGAGGCGGAGCTCGGAGCCCTCGTCGAGCCAGGCGCCGAAGCTCTGGCCGGCCGCCCCCTGGTAGGCGCGGCGCAGACCCTTGCGGGCGGCGCCGATCGCGCGATGACGGTTGTCGATCGGGCCGCTCGCGAGCTCGATGTCGGTGGGCGGCGTCCCGTTGCGCAGCCAGCTCCGCCGGCGTGGTGCCTCGACGTCGGCCGGCGGCTCGAGCAGCGCGCTCAGGTCGAGGCCGCCCGGCGCCGGCACCGCGTGCAGCAGCTCGACCCGGCCGACGATCTCGTCCAGCGTCCTCGCGCCGAGCCGGGCCAGGTGACGG
>JBAPVZ010000460.1:0-19136 GCA_049283435.1 Candidatus Dormiibacterota bacterium | reverse complement strand
CACCCACGCCGAGTGCGCGTCGCGACGCAGCAGCAGCGCCGGGCGCCCGGCCACCGCCCGATCGAGCACATCCCGGTCCGGCTCCCGGCGCCCCGGCCAACCGGCGCTGTACCAGCCGCCGCCGAGTATCCAGGCGCCGGCCGGCTGGCGCGCGGCGAAGCGGCGCACCCTGACCACCGCGTCGTCCAGCGAACGGGCCGTCGTGAGATCGAGCCCGAGCCGGCCTTCGACCAGTCCCTGCAGGTGCAGATGAGCGTCGTGGAGTCCCGGCAGCACTCGGCCGCGGATCGCGACCTCGCGGGCAGCCGGGCCGGCCGCCGGACGGGCTCGCGCCCCGGTGGCGAGGATCCGGCCGTCGGGGCCGCTGGCGACCTCGGGCGTGCCGCCGGTGAAGATCGTCGTCGCCTGCATGAGACCGTGCATTCTCCTCCTCCGTGCCGGCTTGCCGGCGCCGACTCCCCTGGCCACGGACGTGCGTCAGGTATGATCTCGCGTGGCCTACGACCGCTCGCGGTCAGGGCGCGTACTCCCGGTCACCTCTCACGCACGTCTGGAGCAACTTTGGGTTCAGTCATCAAGAAGCGGCGCAAGAAGATGCGCAAGCACAAGCACAAGAAGATGCTGAAGAAGACCCGCTGGCAGCGGCGCTAGTCGAGCTAGCCAGACGGTCGTGAGAGCGGGCGCGCGATGGTGCGTGGCCCGCTCTCTCCCCTTTTCCACCGACCGCTTCCCCGCCCTGCGCGCCTTCGGACCGTGACGACCGTCACGGTGGATTGCTGATCGGTGTGACTGGTTTCCCGGCCTCCCTGCTTCTGCGCTCGAGGCCATGAGTAACCACGCATCTCGGAGGCGACGAAGGTGCCTGCCTGGCTGAGTCGCGTCGCCCCGGCGCTCCTCCTCGTCGTGCTGTCGCCGGTCGTCGCCGAGTTCCTGCTCGGGGACTTCAGCGTGCGCAGCCTGTATCTCCTCGTCATCCTCCTCCCGATGTACGGCGGCGGCGCGCTGCTGCTCCGCGAGATCGTGCGCCGGACCGGCCGGGGATGGCCGACCCTGTTGCTCCTCGCGCTCGCCTACGGGCTGCTCGAGGAGGGAGTGACGACGCAGTCGCTGTTCAATCCGCACTACGCGGGTCAGCACCTGCTCAGATTCGGCTACGTGCCGGCGCTCGGCACCTCACTGCACTGGGATCTCTTCGTGCTCTCCCTCCACGTCGTGTGGAGCATCGCGACCCCGGTCCTCGTCGCCGAAGGCATCGCCGGCGAGCGGCGCACGACGCCCTGGCTGGGTCGGGTCGGACTCGTCGTCGCCGCCGCGCTGTTCGCGTTCGGCGTCGTCGTCACGACGCTGTTCGGCTTCGTCTCGAGCCCGTTCGTAGCCTCGACACCGCAGTTCGCCGCCGCCGGCGCGCTGATCGTGGTCGCGATCGTCGTCGCCTTCGCCGGCTTCCGACGCCGGCCCGAGAAGGCGGTCGCCTCAGCGAGCAACTGGCTTCTGGCAGGGGGCATCGCGCTGATCTCGCTGGTCCTCACGAGCGCATTCGAGATCACGTACCAAAGCCTGCCGGCCGCCGGCGCGAGCCCGCTCGTCGCCACGGCCGGATCCACCGCTTGCCTCATCGTGCTCTGCGCCATCGTCGCGGTCCTCTCCCGTCGCCGGGGGTGGGCGCCGCTCGGTTACCTCGGGGTCGCGACCGGCACCGTCCTGACCTATGGCTGGCGCGGCGTCGAGGTGATGATGCGCGGTCGAACCGACCTCGGCGCGCCGACCGGCCCGATCGATGTTGCCGCCCAGGTCCTCCTCGTGCTCCTCGTCCTCGCGCTCATCGGCTGGGGCGCCTGGCGGAACTCGCGGCCGGCCGCTCAGACGGCCAACTCGACCCTCGCGCCGGCGGCGACGCCGAGCACCTCGTCGGCTCGCCCCTGAGAGACGCCGAGCTCCCAGAAGCCCATCGAGCCGAGGTAGAGGAACGGGCGGCCGGGGGGTGCCTCCGCATAGGTCCTCGCCGTCTCGGAGACCACGACGCCGCCGATGCGAAGAGCAGTGGGGCGCTGCCGCAGATTCGTCACCAGGTTGCCGAACGCGTCGACCCAGAGCACGACCGGGCCGGCACCAATCGTATCGAGGAGTCGATGACCGGGCAGCGGCTCACCAAGACTCGTCAGCGGCCGCCCCACCGCGAGCGCACCGGCGGCCGGCGCGAAGACGTCGCGGCCCTCGAACGTCGCCGATCCGCCCGCCGGCCGAGCGAGCTCGACGACGGCGCCCACACCACCCGTGGTCTGCGTCGCGACGAGCGCGAACAGGCCGTTGTCGGGTCCCACGTACCAGGATCCGCCCGCCTCGAACGCGACCGCGTGCCGCTCGCTGCCGACGCCCGGATCGACGACCGCCAGGTGCACCGCGCCGCGCGGGAAATGTCGGGTCCCGGCCCAGAGGACGAAGGCCCCGGCAGCGATGTCGAACGCGGGCACGGCGCTGCTCACCTCGACGAGCGTCGCGTCGGGCACCGCCGCGAGCACGACGCCCTCCATCGCCGCGACGTAAGGCGAGCCGGTGCCGAAGTCGGTGGTGACGGTGACGATCGGCCGTGGCACGTCGGGTCAGCTCCTCCTGAAACCTCGCCCCGCGCGGCGGAGCCTGCCGAGTCTGGCGGGAGTGCGGCCGGCTCCGGCGGGGCCGCCGCGCGCGATCGGTACAATAGCGTCCGCGCTCGTGGGGCGATAGCTCAGTTGGGAGAGCGCTGCCCTCGCACGGCAGAGGTCGTGGGTTCGAATCCCATTCGCTCCACCATTGTCATCTCTCCGGCGCCGGCAAGCGACCGCAACCCTGTCCGGCGTCCGCGTCTGATCTTTTCGCTTGCGGTTCCTACGCGCGCCGGAGGTAGGTCAGGACCGCGAGGACCCGGCGATGGTCGTTCGGCGTCGGTCCCAGGTCGAGCTTGGAGAAGATGGCCGTCACGTGCGCCTCTACCGTCTTCGGGCTGAGGAACAGCCGCTCGCCGATCGCCTGGTTCGTCCGCCCCTCAGCCATCAGCTTGAGCACCTCCTGCTCGCGCGCCGTGAGCATGTCGATCGGATCCTTGCGACGGCTCCCGACGAGGGTCGACACCACCTCGGGATCGATGACCGAGCCGCCGCTCGCGACCGTGTTGATCGCGGTGAGGAACGCGTCCAGGTCGGACACCCGGTCCTTCAACAGGTAGCCGACGCCGCCTCCCGCCTGGAGCAGGGTCAGGACGTGCTGCGTCTCGACGTAGTGCGAAAGCAGGAGTACCCCGACTCCTTCGTGGTTACACCGGATCTCCGCCGCCGCGAGCAGCCCCTCGTTGTTGTGGGTCGGCGGCATCCGGATGTCGAGCAGGACGACGTCCGGCCGATGCGCCGTGATCAGATCGCCGAGCGACGCCGTCGAACCGGTCTGCGCGACCACCTCGATCCCCGCTTCCCGCAGCAGACGGCTCAGACCCTCGCGGAAGAGGAGAGAATCCTCCGCCAGGATCACCCGCACGGCAGTTCGGCGCGCAGGCGCGTTCCCTCACCGGACGGCGAATCCACCATGAGGGTGCCGCCGAGCGTTGCCACCCGGTCCTCGAGCCCCAGCAGCCCAGACCCCTGACCCGGTTCCGCCCCGCCTTTGCCGTCGTCTTCGATCTCGATCACGAGTCGTAGGTCCCGCTCCTCGGCACTCACCCGCACGCGCGACGCATCCGCGTGCTTCGCCACATTGGTCAGTGCTTCCGAGACCACATAGTAGGCGGTGGTCTCGACGATCGGCTCCCATTTGCCGTCGAGGTGCAGGTCGAGCTCCACAGGCAGCGGCGCACGATCCGCCAGGGCCGCCAGCGCCTGCTCGAGGCCGGCCTGGGTGAGGAGCGCTGGATACAGGCCTCGGGCGAGGTCGCGCAGCTCTGCGAGGCCCGATCGCAGCTGCCGGGCGGCGTCGTCGAGCGACCGCGCGAGGTCGTCCGGCGCGCCGTGCTCCAGCTGCGAGCGCGCGAGCCCGAGCGCCAGCGACGCGGTCACCAGGTGCTGCTGCGCGCCGTCGTGCAGATCCCGCTCCAGCCGCCGTCGCTGCTCCTGGCCCGCCGTCAGCACCCGCTGCCGTGACGAGCGCAGGTCGTCGAGCAGGCGGACGTTGCGCAGCGCCAGCCCGGCATGTGCGGCGAGGGCCTCGAAGAGGCCTGCCTCCGTCGTGCTCAGGCGGTCTCCCGGGCGCTTGGTGACCGTCAGGCACCCGAGCAGCTCATCGCCGTACCGCACCGGCACCACGTTCGTGCGTCCGGGCAGCTGCGGCATCGACGGCTCGGCATCGAGCGACACCGGCACCGGTTCCGTCGCCGGACTCTCCGCGGTCTGCGCCAGCGGTGGCCAGTGCGCCGCGAGGCGCAGCTCGCTGCCGACATGCAGCCACACCTCCGCCGACTCCGAGCCGGTCGCGTCGCCCAGGAG
This sequence comes from Candidatus Dormiibacterota bacterium, assembly GCA_049283435.1. Lineage (GTDB taxonomy): Bacteria > Chloroflexota > Dormibacteria > Dormibacterales > Dormibacteraceae > CAVTSA01. The sequence goes on along the minus strand of JBAPVZ010000460.1, from coordinate 14,688 downwards.
CTCGGCCATCCGCGGCAGGACGTCCTCCGTCGCGGGCGTCATCTCGACCGCCTGCGTGAGCTCGCTCAGCACCTCGAGCGGAGTCGCGCGCCGGCCGTACACGAGGCGGTTCGCCAGCACCTGCAGGCGTTCTCGCAGGGGCGCCAGGCCGAGCGCGACGATCACCGTCACGAGCACGGAAAGCGCCGGGCGCGCGTCCGAGCCGACTCGCGAGCCGACGCCGACGACGACCCCGACATAGAGCACGGTGACGAACAAGGCGAGGCCGAAGTAGAGCAGCGCCTGTGCCAGGACGCGGTCGATGTCGAACAGGTGATAGCGGAGGATCGCGATGCCGGCCGCGACCGGCGCCGCGATGCAGATGCCGAAGATCCAGACGACGCTGCCCCAACCGGCGACCGCCTTGACGACCGAGTCCGGTGTGATGAACACGAACGGCAGGTAGTTGATCGCGAAGCCGAGCCCGGCGATGAACCCGGCCAGCGCGACCCAACGCAGCTGTTCGCGCTCCGCCCCTTTGGCGACGAAGAGGCGGCCGAAGAGGGCGAACGCCCCCGCCAGCGGCATCGCGGCCTGGATCCAGGACGCGATCTCATAGACGGGATCGAACACCGCGCCGACCGGCCACAGGGCGGGCGGCGACGTGATCGGCAGCAGCGTCGACGTGCGAATGTTGGTCGCGATACCGCCGGGGATGTCGAGGCCGCCGAACATGAGCGCGAGGGTCGCGACCGACGCGACGCCGACCACGATCCAGACCCATCGCGAGAACAGCGCCCCGGTCGGGAAGATGAGCAGCAGGATCAGGATCTCGAACGGTATCAGCGGGAAGAGCCACTGTTGCAGGAAGGCGGCGAAGGCGGCGCCGGGCAGCACGCCGGGAGCCGTCACGAGGCCGAGCACGGCGTACTCCTGCGACGCCATCGTCAAACCGCAGGTGACGGCGATCCCGAGCAGCAGCCAGGCGAATCCATGTCGCGGCGAGCGTTGGACGATGAGCGCCCCGACGACGCCGACCGCAGCCGCGGCCACCCCCGGCGCACACACCTGGGCGGCGACGGTCACGAACCACGGCTGCCCGGGCGTGACCGGCATCGAGTACGCGTTGAGCACGAAAAGCAGCAGCCCGATCGCGACGAGCAGCGTCGCGATCGCCGCCGGCAGCCAGCCCTTGCCGCGCGGGAGGCCCGGGATCAGCGGAAAGACCCGGATGCGACGCGCGGTCGGCAACATCACGAAAGCCAGGTAGGCCGGTGCTTGGTGCCGGCATCGTCGGTCAGCCGCACCACCTTCCCTCCGGCGGGGGGAATCATCCAGAGGTCGGTGCCGACCGGTGTCGAGCGCACGAACGCGATCCACTTGCCGTCCGGCGACCAGGCCGGCTCGGCGCCGTCGGTCACCTCGTGGGAGTGGGAGCCGTCGGCGTCCATCACCCAGATGGCCGCCGGTCCGCTGCCGTCGGCGTCGGCCGTGCTCTGGAACGCGATCTGCTTCCCGTTCGGCGACCAGGTCGGCCAGCGGGCACCGCCGCTGGACGTCAGGATCTCCAGGGCCCCGCCCTGGGGGTTGACCGAGGCGATCTCGAAGCGACCGTCGCGATCGGTCGTGAACGCGATCCGCCCCCCGGTCCGCGACCAGGCCGGCTCGGCGTCGTAGGTCGGGCCGTCGGTCAGGCGGCGCGTGTGATCTCCGGACACGGTCAACACGTAGAGATGACTTTCACTGCCGGCGACTCCGAGCGGATGATGCAGTCCATCCTGACCGCTCGCGTAGACGATCGAGCGGCCATCTGGCGACCACGCGGGGTCGGACTGGCCGCCCGGCGCCACGCCGTGCGCGACCGGATGCTGGGCGTCCGCGTTCGCGACATAGATCTCGGGGGCGCCCTGCAGGGTGGTCGAGTAGGCGAGCCGGCTGCCCGTCGGATCAGCCGCCGGTCCCTCGTCCTCGGCGAAGCGGTCGGTCAGCCGCACGGCGCCCGGCCGCGTCAGCTCGAACAGGTTGTGGTGCCACGCCTCACCGTGCCGCTGGAGCAGGCACGTGTAGACGAGTGGGGGTCGATCGGCGAGCCGCTCGGGCGGAGCACCTTCGCCGCAAACGGCCCGCACCGGCCCGCAGGCACCGAGCCCGGCCAGCAGCGCCGCCCCGATCGTGATCGCCCCGAGCCACCTGGTGAGCCACCCGGCCATCGAGCGAGGGGCGCCCGCGCGGGTGCTGGTCAGCTCGCGCCGGCCTCCACGAGGGCGGCGACCGCGGTCGGGCTCAGGTCCGCCTTCGTGATGAAGCCACGTGCGCCCGTCGTCTCCAGCCGGTTCCCGAAGTCGGCGCGCTCCCGACTCGAGGTGAGCACGATCGCCGACGCCGGGGCGCTCGACGTCAGCTCGCGGGCCAGGCTGAGGCCGTCCTCGTCGGGGAGCTGGACGTCGAGGAGCACGACCCCCGGCTGCAGTTCCGGCACCGCGTGCCTCGCCTCAGCCGCGTCGGCCGCCTCGCCGACGACGGTGAAGCCGCCGGTCTCGAGCAGCTGGCGGACGAACGTGCGGAAGTCCGCGTGATCGTCCACGATCAAGACCGTCGGCACCATAAAGCTCATGTTCACACCCCCACTCACGCGCTGCCACAGGGTTACCCCTGGCTCACTTTCGGGGCCTGCCCTGATGTGGGCCTAGGCGAGCGCTTCGAGAATGATGGCATGGGTCGCCCCAGCGGGGTCGGCGCGCCGCGTTCGGGGCCCAGCGACGGCAGTGCAGTGGAGAAGGAGCGCGAAGCGTGGCGACCATGGTGCAGGACGACACCATTCAGGTGCTGGTCATCGAGGACCAGACTTTCTTGCGCCTCGACCTCATCCGCCGTCTGGCGACCGACTCGCAGGTCGAGGTGGTCGGTCAGGGTGGTGATGGCAGCGAGGCGGAGCGGTTGTGCTCCATGCGCCGGCCGCAGGCGATTCTGCTCGACACCTCACTGCCGGACGCGGTCTGCGCGTCGACCGTACGGCGATTGCGGATGCGTTTTCCGGAGGTGCGCATCGTGCTGCTGACCGGCTCCGAGCCCGACGCGACGGTGCGGGACGCGATGAGCGCGGGCGCGCTCGCCTGCGTCCCGAAGGACGCGCCGGCGAGCGTGCTGAGCGCGACGATCATGCGGGTGATCGCGGGCCCGACCGCAGCCGTCACCCCGCTCGAGGCGACGGTGCTGCCGGTCACCGCGACCACCGCCGTAGCGTCGGCGCCCTCGCGAAGCCAGCCGTCTCGCCTGACCCCGCGCGAGACGATGGTGCTGCGCATGCTCGCGGCCGCCCACTCGAACCGGCAGATCGCGAGCCAGCTCGGCATCCGCGAGAAGACGGTGCGCAACCACGTGTGGCACGTCTACCTGAAGCTCGGGTTCGCGAGCCGCAGCGATGCGACCGAGTACGCGGCGCGCAACGGACTCCTGACCGCCTGAAACTCCCCCTACCCCTTCCCCACCGATGGAGAGACCGGCCCCCCGCCGGTTCTCTCCTGAGGTGGTGGATACGGCGGCACGTCGCCGCCGCGACCCGTCAGACTGGACTGGATGAGCGAACGCGGGGTGACGCAGCACGTCTCGCTTGCCTACGGCCGGGACCGCCTGCGCGTCAGGGCACCAGAGCGCGCCTCGGTCGTGCTGCCGCGCGACGTACCGGGGGTCGCCGGCGAGGCGAACGCGATCCGCTCGGCGCTCCGCGCGCCGATCGGATCCGCCGCGCTGACGGCGCTCGTCCCACGCGGGGCGACCGTCGGCATCAGCATCTGCGACGGCACCCGGCCCTTCCCCGGTCGCCGGGCGCTGCCGCCGTTGCTCGACGAGCTCGATCGGGCCGGCGCGGGCCCGATCACGATCTTCGTCGCGACCGGCACGCACCGCCGGACGACTGGCGCCGAGATCGAGGCGATGCTCGGCGCCGACCTGCTGGCCCGAGCGCGCGTCGTGCAGCACGACGCGTTCGACGCGGACCGGCACTGGACGCTCGGCACGGTTCCCGGCTCGAACGTGCCCGCGCGGGTCGACGGCGAGTTCCTCGACCAAGCGGTACGGATCACGACCGGTTTCATCGAGCCGCACTTCTTCGCCGGGTTCTCGGGCGGACCGAAGATGGTCGCACCCGGGCTCGCCCAGCTGGAGACCGTCCTCGAGCTGCACTCGGCGGCCCGCATCGGCGATCCTCGGGCGACCTGGGGAGTCGTCGAGGGCAACCCGGTGCACGAGCCGATCCGGGCGATCGCATCGCGGGCCGGCATCACGCTGAACCTCGACGTCACGTTGAACCGCGACCGCGAGATCACCGGCGTCTACGCCGGCGACCTGCTCCGGAGCCACACCGCCGGGTGCGCCGCCGCACGTCGGGACGCGATGGCGGCGGTCGCCGGGCCTCAGGATCTCGTCGTCACGACGAACAGCGGGTACCCGCTCGATCAGAATCTCTACCAGACGGTGAAGGGCATGAGCGCGGCAGCGCAGATCGTGCGGCCGGGGGGCGTGATCCTGGTCGCCAGCGAGTGCTCGGATGGGCTCCCCGAGCATGGCCGCTACGCTGCGCTGCTCCACGAGGGCCGCGGGCCGGAGCCGTTCCTCGAAGCCCTCGCCGGGGCCCCCACTCCACAGCACGACCAATGGCAGGTCCAGATCCAGGCTCGCATCCAGCGGCGCGCCCGGGTCCTCCTGCACTGTCGGGGGCTGACCGCCGACCAGGTGCGCGGCGCCTGGCTGGAGCCGGTGGACGACGTGCAGTCGGCGCTCGACGAGCTCAGCGCCCGCGCGGCGACGGTCGCGATCCTGCCCGACGGTCCGCAGACGATCCCCTACCTCGCCGCCTGAGCGGCGCCCGCGGGCGCCGGTCGCAGCAGGCGTGGGTGCTGCTCCGCGTCGTTCCCTCGCGAGTGCGGTGCAATTGGGCGAGGCTCTACGGCTCCGCTCGCGCACCGTCGAGGAACCGCGAGACGATTGTCTCGTGAATCACCGCAACGCACCGCAGCCAGGGCCGGAGATGGCGCACCGGAAGCTGGGTCGGACGACGATCGAGGTCTCTCCGATCGGGCTCGGCTTCATGCAGTTCTCGGGCGGCTGGTTCGGCAGAGGTTTGTATGGCACCGGACAGGGAACCGCTCCCGACGACGTCGTGCAGGCAGCACTTGACGGCGGCATCACGTTCTTCGACACGGCGGAGATGTACGGTCGCGGCCGCTCGGAACGTGCACTGGCGGGGGCGCTCCGTCACGCCGCCGTCGCACCCGGCGACGTGGTCGTCGCGACGAAGTGGATGCCCTTCCCGCGCACGGCACGAAACATCCAGCGCACGATCGACCGTCGCACGGCCGCGCTCGCCGACTATCCGATCGACCTCTATCAGATCCATCTGCCGAGGAGCTTCTCCACGATCCCGGCCCAGATGCGCGCGATGGCGGTGCTGCGGCGGGAGGGGCGCATCCGCGCGATCGGTGTCAGCAACTTCTCGGCGCGGCAGATGGAGCGCGCGAGCGACGCGCTCCGCCGCGACGGGCTCGTCCTCGCCTCCAACCAGGTGCCGATCAGCCTGCTCGACCACAGGATCGAGGGCAACGGCCTGCTCGAGGCGGCGCGGCGCCTCGGCGTCACGCTGGTCGCGTACGGGCCGCTGGCCGGAGGCGTGCTGACGGGGCGCTTTCACGACGACCCGAGCCGGCTCCGAACGATCTCGCCGATGCGGCGGTGGTTTTCGGGCTATCCCTACAGCCAGGCGGGGATCGCCCGGACGGCGCCGCTGCTGGCCGGCCTGCGGGAGGTCGCCGAGGCCCACGGCGTCCTCCCCGCGCAGGTCGCGCTCGCCTGGCTCGTCACGTTCTACGGCGACGCCGTGATCGCGATCCCGGGCGCCTCCCGCCCCGCGCAGGCGGAGCAGATCGCCGGCGCGCTGCGGGTCCGGCTCGACGACGAGGAGCTGGCGCGCCTGGACGACCTCTCGCGCCGGGCGAGCGCGGCATGAGCCGCGCAGAATAGCGCGGTGAGCACCGCAACACCCTCTCGGGCCGCGCTCGACCCGTTCGACCTTCTGCACCTGGACCGCGAGCTGAGCGAGGAGGAGCGCCTGATCCGTTCCACCGTCCGCTCGTTCGTCGACGACCGCGTCCTTCCCGGCATCGAGGAATGGTTCGAACAGGGCGTGTTCCCGCGCGATCTGGTGCCGGAGATCGCGAACCTGGGGCTGCTCGGCATGCACCTCGAGGGCTACGGTTGCGCCGGCGCGAACGCGACCAGCTACGGCCTCGCCTGTCTGGAGCTGGAGGCCGGCGACTCCGGCTTCCGCAGCTTCGTCTCGGTCCAGGGTTCGCTCTGCATGTTCCCGATCTGGAAGTACGGCTCGGAGGACCAGAAGCAGCAGTACCTGCCGCGGATGGCGCGCGGCGAGGTGATCGGCTGCTTCGGGCTCACCGAGCCCGACTTCGGCTCCGACCCCTCCGGGATGCGCACGACCGCGCGCCGGCGGGGCGACGACTGGGTCCTGAACGGGAACAAGCTGTGGATCACGAACGGCAGCGTCGCCGACCTGGCGATCGTCTGGGCGCAGACGGAGGAGGGGATCCGCGGCTTCCTCGTCCCCACGGACACCCCCGGTTTCACGGCGCGCGACGTGCATCGCAAGATCTCACTGCGCGCCTCGGTGACGTCGGAGCTCGTCCTGCAGGACGTCCTCCTGGGCGCCGACGCGGTTCTGCCCGACGTCGTCGGGCTGCGCGGGCCGCTCTCCTGCCTCAACGAGGCGCGGTACGGGATCCTCTGGGGTGCGCTCGGCGCCGGGCGGGCCTGCTACCGGTCGGCGCTCGACTACGCGAAGACCAGAGTGCAGTTCGGCAAGCCGATCGCGGGCTTTCAGCTCACGCAGCAGAAGCTCGTCGAGATGGTGCTCGAGCTGCAGAAGGGCGAGCTGCTCGCGCTGCGCGTCGGCCGGTTGAAGGACCGGGGCGAGGTGACGCCGCAGCACGTCAGCCTCGGCAAGATGAACAACGTCCGGGCCGCGCTCGGGATCGCCCGTGAGGCGCGCAGCATCCTGGGTGCGAACGGCATCACGCTCGAGTATCCGGTCATCCGGCACATGAACAACCTGGAGTCGGTGTTCACGTACGAGGGCACGAACGAGATCCACCTCCTCACGATCGGGCAGGCGATCACCGGGATCTCGGCCTTCCGATGAGCGACGAGGAGCAGCCGGAGACGCCAGCCGTCACCTCCGCCGCCCTGGAGGAGGACCTGGTCGAGCGCGACGGCGCGGTGACGGTCGGCCGGACGCGGGTGCCGTATCGCTCGCAGGCCGGCCGTCTCGCCGTCCGCGACGGCGCGGGCAAGCCGAAGGCGCACGTCTTCCACATCGCGTACCTGCGGACGGGCGTCGAGGACACCTCGCAGCGTCCGGTCGTCTTCGCGTTCAACGGCGGCCCGGGCTCGTCGTCGGCCTGGCTCCACCTCGGGCTGTTCGGTCCGCGCCGAGTGCTGCTCGGCGACGCGACGACGCCCCCGCCGCCGCCCTACCTCCCGATCGAGAACCGCCACTCGGTGCTCGACCTCGCCGACCTGGTCCTGATCGACCCGGTCAGCACCGGATTCTCCCGGGCCGCCGACGGCGAGGAAGCGAGCCAGTTCCACGGCCTGGAGGAGGACACCGAGCTGGTCGGCGAGGTGATCCGGCTCTGGACCGTGCGCAACGGGCGTTGGGCCTCGCCGAAGTTTCTGATCGGCGAGAGCTACGGCACGACGCGCGCGGCGTCGGTTGCGGAGCACCTGCAGCGGCGCCACGGCATGTACCTGAACGGCGTCGCGCTGATCTCGTCCGTGCTGCTGTTCCAGACCGTCCGCCCCGGGCTCGGCAACGACCTCGCGTACGCGCTCTACCTACCGAGCTACGCCACGACCGCCTGGAACCACCACCGGGTCGATCGCAACCGGCACGGCACGCTGGAGGGCATCGCGGACGCTGCCGAGCGGTTCGCGCTCGGCGACTACTCGCGCGTGCTCCTTCTGGGCAGCCGCGCGACCGACGCGGAGCGGACCGCCGTGCGCGACGAGCTCGCCGCCCTGACCGGGCTCTCACCGACGTTCCTGGAGCAGGTGGACCTGCGCATCGCGCCGCACCGGTTCTTCAAGGAGCTGCTCCGCGATCAGCGCCGGACCGTCGGCCGCCTCGACTCGCGCTACACCGGGATCGACGCCGACGCCGCCGGCGATCGGCCTGAGTACGATCCCGCGAACGCGATGATCCAGGGCCCGTACACCGCGGCGGTCAACCACCATCTCCGGGTCGAGCTCGGCTACGAGTCGGATCTGCTCTACGAGGTGCTCAACGGGGAGGCGGTCCGCCCCTGGAAGTGGGGCGAGGCGAACGACGGCCGCTACCCCGAGGTTGGCTCGCGGCTCCGCTCGGCGATGTCCTACAACCGGGGGCTGCGCCTCTTCCAGGCGGCGGGCTACTTCGACCTGGCGACGCCCTACGCCGCAGCCGAGTGGACGCTCGACCACCTCGGTGTCGACGCGTCCCTGCGCCAGAACGTGACGACGAAGCGCTACCAGGCGGGGCACATGATGTACATCCACGAGCCGTCGCTGGCGCAGCTGCGCGCGGACCTCGGGCGGTTCGTCGAGGGAGCGATCGCTCGGCAGACCTAGCGCAGGATCAGGGCTTTGCGAACGCGAGCACGAGCACCGCGGGCAAGCCGACGTAGGCGGCCAGTGCCGCCTCGGGGATGCGGCCGTACGCGCGTCGCTTCGCCGCCACCTGGGCCGGGGTCAACGCCGGCTCGAGGCAGCGCTGGAACGTGAGGCCTGCCGTCCCGAACGCGCTGAAGTAGTCGGCGTGCGTGTGGCCGTGCTCCCGGACGAAGTGCCGTCCGCCGCCCTCGTCCTCGAACGGCGCGTGCCAGCCGAGCAGTGCCTGGAAGGGGTGGAGTGCGGAGACGACGAGGTGCCCGCCGGGCGCGAGGACGCGGGCCAGCTCGGCGGCGGCGGCTCGGAGCTCGGCGACATGCGCGAGGGCGAGACCGCAGACGACGACGTCGAACGTGCCGCTGGCGAGCGGGATCGCGCCCAGGTCCGCCTCGAGGAGGCCCGCGCCGGCCGCCGCACGGCGCGCCCGGGTCAGCATCTCGTGCGTGAGATCGAAGCCGACGACCTGGTGGCCGAGCTCGAGCAGGTGGCGACTGTGACGCCCGGTGCCGCACGCCGCGTCGAGCGCTCGGCCCGGCGGCAGGGGGTCGACGAGCGACCGCACCGCGGGCTCCTCCAACCCGACGACGGGGTTGCCCGGCTCGTCGTAGCGCCCGGACCAGAGACCGTAGCCGGAGCGTGCGTCCAGCTCGTCGATCGCCTCGGGCGGCACGGCATTGTCCCCCTCCAGGAGGCTCCGCACCTCGGCCACGCGACGCTTCGAGTCCTCGTCGCTGCCGTCGTAGAGGTGCCGCAGCAGCGCCAGTCCCTCGATGCCGATGAGCAACTCGCGCCGGTCGACTCGTCGGGTCACGTCCGCAGAGGCTAACGCCAACGCGCTCATCCCTGCCGGGTGGCCGAATAACCCCACCCGGCTGGCGGTTTGACGGCTGGTCACGGCTCGGTGGCAACGCCAGACTGGAGGCAAGGCGCGCAGCGGCCGGGCAGGGGAAGACCAGAACATCGCCCGGACGGCGCCCGATGGAGATACACGACATGTTTCGCCGCTGGCATGGATTCCCGACCGACGTCGCCCGGCCCGACGGGTCCGGGCTGCCCCTCGTGCTCGCCGTCGTCGAGCGGCCGCGCTCCGGCCACCCCTCCCTCGGCCAGGTCGCGTGGATGTGCCGGCGCCTGCAGGCGAGCGCGATCCTGGCAACGATCGTCGAGCGTGAGGTGCGCTGGGACGAGCTCGACCTGCTCCGCATCCGCGATGCGGGTAGGGGCCTCGACGCGATCCTCGGCGAGCTGACGTCGGCCGGGGTGCCGTCGGTGGGGCAACTCGTGGTAGCCAGGATCGGCGAGGCCTCACCGGCGGCGCTCGACCTCGCGGTCGAATACGATCCCGACCTCGTCGTCGTGCTCGCCGAGCGCGCCTCCCGGCTCCGCTTCCTGCCCGGATCCCGCATCGCGCACCAGCTCGTGCGCAGGAGCGGGCGTCCGGTCGTCGTCGTCGCCAACGGTGGCCCCATCCGGCGGTCGGCGCGCGGGCGCCCTCCCGGGCCGCCGGACCTCACCGTGCTGTCGACCGAGGCGGTCTGATCCGGAATCAGTCGACGCCGCACCAGTCGAGTAGCGTCCCCGCCAGCACGCGCGTCGTCTCCTTTAGCGTGTCGAGGAGAACCGACTCGTCGGGCGCGTGCAGGCGGTCCCCGGTCGGTCCGTAGCACGCCGTCGGCATCCCCGCGTAAAGGCGGAAGAAGCGGTTGTCGATGGTGGCGGCGAACGGCCGGCGCTCGAGATGCCGCCCGACGACCGCGAGATGCTCACGCTCCAGCGTCCGCGAGAGGGCGTCGTCGGTGTCGTAGATCGCCGGCTCGGCCGCAAACCCGAACCAGCTGATCTCCGGCGGGACCTCCCGCAGCCACTCGTCGCGGTCCGCAGCCTCGCGCAGGAACCGCTCGATCCGCTGCTGGGCCTCCTGCACCGTCTCCCCCGGGTTGTACGAGAACCGGACCTCGAGCACCGCTTCCTCGGGCACCGACGACGGCCAGTCGCCGGCATGGAACGTGCCCAGGTTGTAGTTCAGCGGATGGGCCAGGCCCGCGAACGCGGGGTGGCGACGTGCCGGCTCGTTGACCTGCGCCTCCAGCTGCCGGACGGCCGAGATCATGGTCCACATGCATTCCGCCGCGTTGACGGCCGCGTTCGCGCGCTCGGCGTGGGCCCCCATCCCGCGCACCGTGACGCGACACCAGAGGACGCCGGGATGGGCGCTGCACAGCGCCTGGCCCATCGGCTCCGGGATGATCGACGCATCGGCGCGGTGGCCGGCGCGCAGCAGGGCGAGCGTCCCGTGGCCGCTGCACTCCTCTTCGACCACACTCTGCAGCTCGACGTCGCCGCGGAGCCCGACCCCAGCCTGGAGAACGGCCGCGACCGCATAGACCATCGCGGCGATGCCCGCCTTCATGTCGGCGGCGCCTCGACCGTAGAGCCGGCCGTCCTCGATCTCGCCGCCCCACGGATCGTGCGTCCAGTGGTCGTCCGGCGTCGTCGGCACGACGTCGATGTGTCCGTTCAGGATCAGCGAGCGGCCACCGCTGCCCGCGGCGCCGAGGCGGGCGGCGACATCGAACTCCCCTGCCGGCGACCAGTCGACCGGCGAGAAGCCGGGTTGGCCGCGGAGCCGCTCCAGGTCGATCGGCAGCTCCTCCGGCTGCAGGCCGAGCGAGCGAAGCTGCGCCTCGACGACGCGCTGGGCGCCGCTCGTCTCGCCGCGCAGGCTGCGCTCGGCGACCAGGGCGCGGAGGAAGCTGACCTCGGGCTCCCACAGCCGTTCCAGAGCCGCGGTGACTGCGGCCCGCGTCGCGTCTGGCATGGCCGGGAGCGTAGCAGCCACCTCGGCTTGGCGGTTGCGCGGCGTGCAGACTGCGACAATGGGTGGCATCGCATCCATGGTCAGCCGAGCCGCCAGGTCTCGGACAGAGGCGCGCGCGGCCAAGCCTCGGGACCCGCTGCTCGTCATCTCGGGAAATCGGGCGGGCGCGATCTCGGGCAGCGTCGAGCGGGCGCTGCTCGCCGGCACGCTGCACCCCGGCCAGTCGCTGCCGACCGTCCGCCGCCTGGCCGAGCATCTGCGCGTCAGCCCGACGACCGTGGCCGCCGCCTACCGGGACCTCCAGCTGCGCGGTTACATCACCGCCGCCGGACGCAAGGGCACGCACGTCAGCGCGCGTCCGCCGCTGACCGCGAGCGCCCACACCGCGGTGCCGGAGGGCGTGCTCGACCTGGCGACGGGGAGCCCGGACCCGGCCTTCCTCCCCGATCTCCGGCAAACCGCTCTCGGCCTCGCGCTTCCGCAGCATCTCTATGGCACGCCGTGCGACGAGTCCGGCCTGCTGCGGCTGGCAGCTGAGGGCTTCGTGCGCGACGGGGTGAGCCCCGACTTCCTGACCGTCGTCGGGGGTGGCATGGCGGGTGTCGAGCGGACGCTGGAAGCGCACCTGCGGCCGGGCGATCGCATCGCGCTCGAGGACCCGAGCTACCACGTCGTGCACGACCTCGCGCTCGCGATGGGCCTCGTCCCGGAACCGGTGCCGATCGACCAGTCGGGGTTCCTGCCGGACGCGTTCGAGGAGGCACTCCACCATCAGGTGGCCGCGGTCGTCGTGACCCCGCGAGCGCAGAATCCGACCGGCGCCGCGCTCGACGCAGCGCGCGCACGCACGCTGCGCGGCCTGCTCGCCAAACGCCCGGACGTCCTGCTCGTGGAGGACGACCACAGCGGGCCGGTCGCCGGCGCATCCCTGCACACGCTGACGACGACGCACGGGCGCGAGCACTGGGCGATCATCCGCTCGGTATCCAAGTGGCTCGGCCCCGACCTCCGCCTCGCCGTCATGTCAGGCGACCCGGGGACGATCTCCCGCATCGAGGGCCGGCAGGCCCTCGGCACCGGCTGGGTGAGCCACGTGCTCCAGAGCCTCGTCGTCGCGCTGGCCGCCGATCCATCGGTGCTGCAGGGCGTCGAGCAGGCGGCGGCCGCCTACACGGCGCGGCGGCACGCGCTCGTCAACGAGCTCGGCCGGCGTGGCGTCACCGCCTGGGGCCGCAGCGGCCTCAACGTCTGGGTGCCGGTCGACGACGAGACCGCCTCGGCGCAGGCGCTGCTCGACGCGGGCTATGCGGTCGCCCGCGGCGACCAGTTCCGCCTCCGCACCCGGCCCGGGATTCGGATCGCGATCGGTCGCATGGACATCGCGGACGCGCCGCGGATAGCGGACACGCTCACGCAGCCGAACCTGCGCCGTCCCCAGGTCCGGCTCGGCTGAGGTGACCGCAGCAGCGAACAGGAACCCCGCCTCTCGCGTTGTTGAGGGCGTGAGCGGGGGAGCGCCGGCGCCATCGACGTCGTTCGCAGACTTCGGCTGGACCTGGGTCGGGATCGTCGCGACCCTGCTCGTCGTCGGCTGCGTGCTCCTCACCCCCCACTCCGCGGACGCCGCCGCCCCGAGCCCGGGCCAGATCGCGGGCCAGCAGCAGCAGCAGCAACAGTTGAGCCAGCAGCAGGCACAGCTGGCGACGACGCTGGCGACCGCGGTGGCGGCCGAGGACGAGATTCAGAAGCTGATCCAGGCGAACCAGGCGCAACAGAACCAGCTCGAGGCACAGATCGCGGGCTACCGGGTCCGGATCCAGCAGCTGAACGGGCAGATCGCGGTGCTGCAGGCGAAGATCGACCAGCTCACGAAGCAGGAGAACGCGGAGAAGAAGCAGCTGGGGGCCCTGGCCCGCGCGATCTACCGGCAGCCGAACTCCGTGCTGCTCGGGATCGTCGAGGCGACGAGTCTCGGCGACTACCTGACGCAGGACGCGCAGCTCACCGCGGCCGGCGACCGCGCCCGCCAGATCGAGCTGCAGATCGTCACGACTCGCAAGCAGACGGTCGCGGCCCAGCAGTCGCTCACGCAGAAGCGGGCGCAGGTGCAGGCGACCGAGTCGCAGGTGCAGGCGAGTCTCGCCCAGCTGGTCCAGCTCGGCCTGGCGCAGGTGGCCGCGCAGCAGCAGCTCGCGTCGGAGATCACCGCGACCCAGGCCGCGATCGCGCAGGCGAAGGCGCAGTCCGCCGCGCTCTCGGCGCAGCTCGCGCAGGAGCTACAGCAGCAGCTGTCGCAGATCGGTGCCGGGGGTGCGGACGCGCAGGCGATCCAGGCCGGGGTCGGGGCCGGGCTCTACCAGCTGGCGGGCTCCGGCTCCGTGCATTGGCCCTCGGCGCCGAACCCGACGCCGCTCGGTCTCGCCGCCTACCCCGGCTACTGCAACTACGCCCCGATCCAGTGCACGTGCTACGCGGCGAACGCGTATACCGCCTTCACCGGCGGGCATCTGCCACCGAATCTCGGCAACGGCGGCCAGTGGTATGCGGACGCCCAACACGACGGGATCCCCACCTCGCAGACCCCGGTCGAGGGTGCGGTCGTCTCCTTCGCGGGCTCGGCATACGGCGGGTACGGCCACGTCGCGATGGTGCGCTCGGTGCTCGACGCCGGGAAGACGCCGGTCGCGATCGTGGTCTGGGAGCGCAACATGGACCTGGCCGGAGGCTTCGACACCCGCATCGTCAGCCTCGGCAAGAGCTCCGGCATCGCCGGGTACCTCCTCCCCGGGTACTCGCCCGGCGCCTGAACCGGAGATCTCCGATCCAGGGCTCGATGCCTGACGGGGAGGTCCACGTCGCCGGCTCGGCGGTCACGGTCCGCACCCGCAGGGCAACGACAACGCCGTTCACGAGGGGATCGCGCAGCCGGGGACGTGCTGATCGTGGACGGTACTGCGGACCCGCCGCCCACTGCCTCTCGCGATCGAGGATGGGCCGCCATTGGCCTCGGTGCCGGCTCGGCGTGCAGGCCATGGCAGCCGCTTCAGTAGCCGGAAGTACTCCTGCTGGACGGGCTCGAACATCCGAGCGCGGTTTGTCCCGACCTGGTTGCCTGCAAGACGGCTTCGTGGGTCACGGTGCGGCGAGGATCGCATGCCGACCCACGCGCCGCCAACGAA
>JBAPVZ010000459.1:0-10784 GCA_049283435.1 Candidatus Dormiibacterota bacterium | reverse complement strand
CCTCTGAGGGGCGCGACAAGGCACGGGCTGGAGCAGCAGGACGAGGAAGTCTACACGAGTCGGCGCGCTCGTCGCCGTGAGTGCCGCTGCATCGTCGAGGTTTGACCTTCAACGGAGGAGATCTGCGGGCCTCGACGGTCCTACCGGGCGGTCAGGGGCGGTGGTGGCGCCGAGTCACCTGAACTGAGCTGCGGCCCCACTCGATCCCCCGATCGGGCGTTACTCCCCCTCAGCTCGAGCCGCCGCGACGGGCGGGTGCGCCGCCTCCCAGTCGTCGCGCAGGATCTCGGTCACGATCATGTCGTGCCAGCGACCGTCCCGGAACAGGTCATCGCGCAGCCGGCCGACCTCGCGGTAGCCGGCGCGCCGTTGCGCCTCCGCGCTACCGGCGTTGCCCTCCGCGTAACCGGAGTTGAGCTTGTGCAGGCCGAGCTGGCGGAACGCATACTCGGCGCGGATCTGCATCGCCTCGGTCGCGATGCCCTTGCGCCAGGCGGTCCGATCGCCGATCGCGGTGCCGGTCGCCGCGTTCCGGCTCATCCAGTCGATGGCGCGCATGCCGGTCGTGCCGACGAGCCTGCCCTCGTACTCGAGGCCCCACAGGACGCTCGACCGGTCGGCACCGCTCTGCGTCCACCAATCCTTCTCCGCGGCGGGCGCGGTCGCGAAGAACGGCGCCGCGAGGAAGCGGAGGACGAGCGGGTCGGCGAACCACCGCAGCATCGTCGTGATCTCCGACTCGGCGACGGGACGCAGGACGACGATCCTGCCCTCGAGCCGCGGTCCCCACATGACGGATCAGCCGCCCCCGGTCTCGCGTCGAGTCTCCGGCCTCTGCGCAGCCTCCCAGTCGCCGCGGAGCAGCTCGGTCAGGATCAGGTCGTACCAGCGGCCGTCGCGGAAGAGCTCGTCGCGCAGGCGGCCGACCTCGCGATAGCCGGCCCGCCGCTGCGCCTCCCCGCTGCCCACGTTGGTGTCGAAGTAGCCGGAATCGAGCTTGTGCAGGTCGAGCTGCCGGAACGCGTACTCGGCGCGGATCCGCATCGCTTCCGTCGCGATGCCCTGGCGCCAGGCCGTCCGGTAGCCGATTGCGGTGCCGGTCATCCCCTTGCGGCTCATCCAGTCGATCTGGGTGATCGACGTCTCGCCGACCAGCCGACCCTGCCATTCGAGGCCCCAGTGGACGCTCTGCCAGTCCGATCCCGACGTCTCCCACCACTCCTTCTCCTGGGCGGGAGACACGGCGACGAGCGGGCCCCCGAGCAGCCGGAGGACGAGCGGGTCGGCGAACCAGACCGTCAGGGTCGGGATCTCCGACTCTGCGATCGGACGCAAGCGCACGATCCGGCCCTCCAGGCGCGGTCCCCACATGACGCGTCAGCCTCTCGACTCGCGATGATGCGAGGCTTCCCAGTCCCCGCGCAGGACCTCGGTCAGGATCAGGTCGTAGCGGCGCCCGTCACGATAGAGGTCGTCCCGAAGCCGTCCCACCTCGCGGTAGCCCGCCCGCCGCTGCGCCTCGCCGCTGCCGACGTTCGTCTCGTAGTAGCCGGAATCGAGCTTGTGCAGGTTGAGCTGGCGGAACGCGTACGCCGTGCGCAGCTGCATCGCCTCCGTCGCGATGCCCTTTCTCCACACGGTCCGGTCGCCGATCGCGGTGCCGGTCATCGCGGTCGCGCTGATCCAGTCGATGCGGAAGATCGACATCTGACCGACGAGCCGCCCCTCGTGCTCGAGCCCCCAGACGACGGTCTCCCGGTCCCGCCCCGACTTCTCCCACTCCTCCTTCGCCTGGGTGGGCGACGGTGCGATCATCGGGCCGCCGAGCAGCCGCAGGACGGCGGGGTCGGCGAACCAGGGGAGCATCGTCGAGATCTCGTCCTCCGCGATCGGGCGCAGCAAGACGACACGCCCTTCCAGACGAGGTCCCCACATGGTCCGGCCAGTGTAGGGCACGGCGCCCGTCGTGGAAACCGGAAGCGTGTCGCATTTCGACAAGACCTGGCTGCCTTCCGGGCGCTAGCCTGCGGCGCATGGACAACACGATCACGCAGGCGACCGGCACCTTCGAGATCGAGGGCTGGGATGCGAACGTCTACGACGACGGCGACGTCTCCTCGCTCTCGCGCGTGACCTTGACGAAGCACTACCAGGGTGACCTGGTCGGTGAGGGCACCACGACGCTGCTGACCGCCTCGGCCGCGCACGACTCGGCCGCCTACGTCGGCCTCGAGCGGTTCAGCGGCCGGCTCCTCGGCCGCGAGGGCTCGTTCGTGCTCAGCCATGGCGCGATCGCGGAGCGCGGCATCGGCGGCTCGGTGACGGCGACCGTGGTGCCCGACAGCGGCACCGGCGACCTCGTGCTGCTGCGCGGCGTGCTCACGATCACGATCGACGAGCAGGGCGCTCACCACTACGCGCTCGAGGTCGCGCGGCCGCTCGCTTGAGCGTCAGCCATGTGTCAGCGATCTGGGCCGGCAGCCGCTGCCCGTACGCGGTCTCCCGGTCGGTGCGGTGCTACGCGGCCGTCAACCTGAGCACTCGCGGCGACGCGCGCCACGCCGCGCGACACTGGACGAGTTGGATTTCGTCGTACAACCGTCGACGAGGGTCGGATCGGTGCCGAAGGGCAAGCAAGAGGAAGAGCGATGCGCATTCTCGTCGTCGGAGCCGGTGCGATCGGTGGCTATTTCGGAGGTCGGCTGCTGGCGGCGGGGCGGGAGGTCACATTCCTCGTCCGGCCTCCCCGGGCGACGGCGCTCGCTCGTACCGGCCTCGTCATCAAGAGCCCGACCGGCGACGCCGAGATACCGAATCCGCCGATCGTCACCGCCGATCAGCTCGACACGTCCTACGACCTGATTCTCCTCAGCTGCAAGGCCTACGACCTGGCCGGCGCGATCGAGTCCCTGGCGCCTGCCGTCGGTGAGCGGACGGCGATCGTTCCGCTGCTCAACGGCATGCGGCATCTGGACGACCTGCGTGCCCGCTTTGGCGACCGTGCCGTCCTCGGCGGCCAGTGCGTGATCTCGTCGACGCTCGATCCAGAGGGCCGGATCGTGCACCTGAACGAGCTTCACAGCCTCACCTTCGGGGAGCTCGCCGGCGGCCGCTCGCCGCGGGTCGAGGCGATCGAGCGCGAGCTGGCGGGTGCCGGCTTCGACGCCGCCGCGAGCGAGCAGATCCAGCTCGACATGTGGGAGAAGTGGGTCTTCCTGTCCAGCCTCGCGGCCGCCACCTGCCTGATGCGGAGCGCGATCGGCGACCTCGTCGCGGCCGGGGGCGCGGACCTCTCCGAGGGCATCCTCGAGGAGGCGACCGCGATCGCCGGCGCGCAGGGATACGCACCGCGCCCCGCGTTCCGGGAGCGCGCCCACGGTCAGCTGACGCAGCCGGGGTCGACGTTCGCGGCCTCGATGCTGCGCGACCTCGAGCTGGGCCGCCGCACCGAGGCGGACCACATCATCGGCGACCTGCTGCGTCGCGGCGAGGTGACCGACCAGCGCTCGCTGCTCCGGATCGCCTACGTGCACGTTCGTGCGGCGTCGGCAAGGCGCGAGCGCGAAGCCGCCTCGGCGTGAGATGGGCGCCGGCGCCGGAGCCGGCGCCCGAGGGGTTCAGGAGAGTGCGCGCATCCGGGGCAGCACCTCGGCGATCGCATGGGCCGAGCGCGGGGCGTCCCGCTCCGGCAGGTAGATCATGTGCTCGCTGAAACCCTGCTGGATCGCCGTGCCGAGATCCTCCAGCAACTGCTCGACACCCCCGTCACCCCAGCGGACCAGGGATGCGCGGCGAATCGACTTGGAGTCGCGGCCGATGGCCTCGCAGGCCGCCTGCAGCTTCTCGTCGAACTCCTGCGACCGCTCCCGCGCGGCGCCGGACGGGTTCCACACGTCGGCATAGCGGGCGACGAGCTTGATCATCTGGTCGCCCCCGGCGCCGATCCAGATCGGCGGGTGGGGCTTCTGCACCGGCTTCGGGTTCGCGATCGCGTCCTGCAGGTGGTAGTAGCGCCCGTCGAACGTCGTGCGCTCCTCGGTCCAGAGCGAGGTGATGATGCGCAGCGACTCGCTCAGCCGTCCGACGCGGTGGTCGAGCCCTTCCCACCCGTACATCCGGTGCTCGACCTCGGCCCAGGCGGCGCCGATCCCGAACTCGAGGCGACCGCCGGACAGGTGATCGACGGTCGTCGCCAGCTTGGCGAGCTGGACCGGAGACCGGTACGTGTTGCCGGTCACGTTGCAGCCGAGCCGCACGCGAGTCGTCGCCTCCGCGATCGCCGCCTGCAGCGCCCATCCCTCGTAGACCGGCAGATCCGGCCCGCCGGCGCCGATCGACGCGTAGTGGTCGAAATCCCAAACGTGGTCGAAGCCCGATTCGTCCGCGGTCCTCCAGACCGCGCGCAGGTCCTCGATCGTCGTGTTCTGGCCGGACAGCTTGATGCCGAAGCGCTGCGGGAAGGTGCTCATCACGTTCGAGGGTAGCTCCAGAGGGCGACGCGGGAGCGAGCTCCGGTCGGGGGCCGTCTTGCCACGCCGCGCCCCGCCAACCTCGTCAGGCCCGGCGGCGCAGGCCCTCCAGCAGCAGATCCAGGAGCCGGTCGCTCTGCGCCGGGCCGACGGAGGCGAGCGACAGCCCGAGGAGTGCGGTCAGGATGTCGACCGGCTCCACGTCGTCGCGGAGCGCACCGGACGCGACACCGGCCTGCGCCAGCGTGCCGACGGCCTCGAGGAGACGGGCCCGGGTTTCCTCGAACGGATTCCCGCCCGAGGCGATCACCGCATGGAGCGCATCCGCCATCCCGTGCTTGGTCGCCTGGAAGGCGACGAACCGGCCCATCCACTCGCGCAGTGCGGCCGCGGGCGCCTCTGTTGCCAGCAGCTCGCCGGAGGCGTCGCAGAGGCGGGCCAGCTCGGTTCGGTAGACGGCCTCGACGAGCGCGTCTCGACTCGGGAAATGCCGGTACAGCGTGCCGATGCCGACCCCGGCCGCCTTCGCGATCGCCTCCAGCGAAACGTCCGCCGCCCCCGCGCCCGAGAACGCGTGCAGAGCCGCCTGGAGCAATTGCTCCCGGTTGCGCTGCGCGTCGGCGCGGATCGAGCGTTCGGCCACGTTGCATCTCCAGACGGCTGAAAAGCGAATTAATCGGAGGCTCCTCCGGTTATCGCGTACCATGTAGTGGAGGGTCCTCCGTTTGATTCTACGGTGGCGTCGCGACGAGGACCGGCGACGACCATGAAGCGAAGAGAAGGCAATGGCACAAGACTCGTCGACTCCGATCCCCGGCGGCACCCTGCGTCTCGCCGGCGACCTCACCCTGAGCCGGATGGGCTACGGCGCGATGCAGCTCGCCGGGCCCGGCGTGTTCGGTCCGCCGAACGATCGCAACCAGGCGATCGCGGTGCTCCGGGAAGCCGTCGGGCTCGGCGTGACCCATATCGACACGAGCGACTTCTACGGACCGTTCGTCGTCAACGAGCTGATCAAGGAGGCGCTGCACCCCTATCCCGACGGCCTGCACCTGGTCACCAAGGTGGGCGCCCGGCGGGGCGGCGACGGCTCCTGGTTGGGCGCGCTCTCGCCTGACGATCTCACGCGCGCGGTGCACGAGAACCTGGAACACCTCGGGCTGGACGTCCTCGACGTCGTCAACCTGCGCATCGGCGGGGTCGGAACCACCTCTGGCGACTCACTGGCCGCGCCGTTCCACACGCTCGCGGACCTGCAGCGCGAGGGTCTCATCCGGCACCTCGGCGTCAGCAACGTCAGCTCGGCGCAGCTCACCGAAGCGCAGTCGATCGCGCCCGTCGTGACCGTCCAGAACCTGTACAACGTCGCGCAGCGCCAGGACGACGAGCTCGTCGAGCGGTGCGCTCAGGAAGGGATCGCGTTCGCGCCGTTCTTCCCACTGGGCGGATTCACGCCCCTGCAATCCGGCGTGCTCGACGGGGTCGCGGCACGCCTCGGCGCCTCCGCACAGCAGGTCGCATTGGCGTGGCTGCTGCAGCGCTCACCGACGATCGTGCTCATCCCGGGGACGTCGTCGATTGCGCACCTGCGTGAGAACATCGCCGCGGCCCAGCTCGAGCTGCCGGCGGACGCGATCGCCGAGCTGGACACGATCGGTCGTTGACCGGGATCGGCGGCGCCGGTGCGGGCGCCGCCGCTCACCCGGCGGCGCTGTGCGCCCGGCGCGCCCGGCGGCTGTCGCGGACCGGGTCGTGGAGCATCAGAATCGGCACGAGCGCCGCCAGGCAGATGAAGACGAGCACGACGTAGTGCCAGTCGAACCCGAAGTGGTCGACGATCGCCCCGGCGACCGGCGCCGCGACGATGCCGGACGCGCCGAGGCCGACCCCGATCATCAGGCCGATCCCGGCCGAGGCCGAGTTCGGCACCACGTCGATGACCGAGGAGTAGAGGACCGGGTAGGGCGCGTTGCGCACGAGTCCCCAGACGAGCAGGATGATCCAGGCCATCGCGAGCGAGTTGATCTGCGTCATCAACGCCAGGGCGATCGCGTCGCCGACCACGATGATGATGAGCGGGATCTTGCGCCCGATGCGGTCCGAGATCGCACCCCAGACGATCTGACCGATCCAGCCGGTCAGCCCGGAGGCGCCGGACACGGTGGCGGCGACCGCAAGGGAGACGTGGACGTCGCGTACCAGCTGCAGCGTGATGAACGAGGTGACCGCGGTCTCCGTCCAGAGGAACAGGAAGTTCGTGATCATCGACAGCGTTACGTTGCGGTCGCTGAGCAGCGCCTCGCGTAGCCGGCCGAGCGGATTCTGCCAGGTCTCCGGCTCGTCGACCTCGGTGGAGGGGGTCATCCCCCGCTCCTTGATCCAGCGGTCGACGCGCAGCAGGTTGGCGCGCCGCGCGAGCACGATCTGACCGACCACGATCGGCAGCGCCAGCAGAGGGATGAGCAGGAACGTGCCGCGCCACGATCCGACCGCGATGATCAGTCCCATCAGGACCGGGCCGACGAACTGGCCGGCCGGGAACCCGGTGTGGTGGGCGCCGACCGCGAAACCGCGGTCCTCCTTCTGCCACCAGTCACTGATCATGGCGACGTTGACCGGCTCCATCGCCCCGGTCCCGATGCCCATCGTGACGCGCAGGATCTGCAGCAGCCCGAGCGTTCGCGAGACCGTGGTCGCGATCGCCGAGACGACGACGATCGCGACCGTCCCGGCCCAGATCCAGGCCCGGCGGGGACCCTTGCCGAACGCGTCGCCGGCGGCACCGACGCCGATGGCGCCGATCAGGGTGCCGACGTAGCTCAGCGACACGAGCCACCCGCCGGCGGTCGCGTTGAGCCCGAAGTCGTGCATGATCGCCGGCAGCACGGTCGGCAGGATGCCGCGGTCGATCGAGGTGATCAGGATCGCGCCGAAGGTGACGACGAGCATCGCCCACGAGATCCCGTGCCCGCGCGGCAGCAGGCTGCGCCGTGGCTCGGTTCCTTCCATTCCCGCTTGTCCCCCTATCGCACCCCGCGGCCTTCGTCCCGACCGGGTCCCGCCGGCTCGGTCGGTGGCCTAGGGTAGCGGATCGGCCTCTCGGCCGTTGCGACGAGCCACCTAGACTCGGCGGCGATGACCACCCACGACTGCCGCCCGGAGCGCTACCACACGACGATCGGCTCGCACGACCCGGCGTTCAGGATCGCGGACGGTGACACGGTCCTCACCACCACCGTGGACGCGCGCGGGGGGGACCATACCGGCGCTGTCGTGACGCCGGGTGGCAATCCGCAGACCGGCCCGTTCTACGTCGAGGGGGCAGAGCCGGGTGATGCGCTCGCAATCACGCTCGACCGGCTGACGCCGAATCGCGACACCGGCTTCACGGCCACGGTCATCGCGGAAGCAGTGCTCGATCCTCCCTTCGTGCGCGAGCTGCCCGCCCCGGCGATACTGCTCTGGAGCATCGACCGAACCGCGGGGACGGTGTCCCCCCTGGCGGCGAACGGCTCCTTCGACGGGATGGTCGATCCTCCGCCGGCGCTCGCGGGCCTGGTGTTGCCGCTCGATCCGATGGTCGGGTGCTTCGGCGTCGCTCCCGCGCGCGGCGAGGCGATCTCGACGGCGACCTCGGGTCGGCACGGCGGCAACATGGACTACCGCGGCTTTCGGGCGGGCGTCACCGTCCTCTTCCCGGTCGCCGTACCGGGCGCGCTGTTCCACATCGGCGACGGCCACGCGACCCAGGGAGACGGCGAGATCGTCGGCACCGGGGTCGAGACGTCGTTCGAGGTGCAGTTCACCTGCCGGGTCTTGAAGGGCGCGCCTGTCGCGTGGCCGCGCGGTGAGGACGGGCAATCGATTTTCACCGCCGGCAATGCGCGGCCTCTCGATCAGGCCCTCCAGCACGCGACGACCGAGATGGTGCGCTGGCTGGAGCAGGACTACGGTCTGGACGCTCGTGCGGCGAGCACGCTGATGGGGCAGGTCGTGCGCTACGACATCGGCAACGTCTTCGATCCCGCGTACACGATCGTGTGCAAGATGCCGAAAGCACTACTGCCCGCACGGCAGCCTTGAGTCCCGCGACTCGTCACTGAACCCGGCGGCGAGAGCGTCGAGGTAGCCGCCGGCGCGTGGGCGGAGGGTCGCGACAGTCCCCGACCGGCGGCGCGGCGGCCGATGACCGTGCGGTTATGGTGATCGGCGTGGGCGAGCTCGACGTGCGGCCCCGGCGCCGGGCGATCCCCGCCGCGCTGGAGGTGTTGCTCGTCGCGACCCGGCTCGGCCTGACGAGCTTCGGGGGCCCGGTCGCCCATCTCGGCTACTTCCGCGACGAGTACGTCCGGCGGCGTCAGTGGCTGGACGAGCGCACCTACGCGGATCTCGTCGCGCTCTGCCAGCTGCTTCCCGGTCCCGCCAGCAGCGAGCTCGGGATCGCGGTCGGAATCCTGCGCGCCCGGCTGCTCGGCGGGTTGATGGCCTGGCTCGGCTTCACGATGCCCTCCGCGATCGCGATGACGGCGTTCGCCGCGATCGTCCGGGTGCTCGGCGGGTCGGGAGACCTGACCTGGTTGCACGGCCTCCAGGTCGTCGCCGTCGTCGTCGTCGCCCAGGCCGTCTGGAGCATGGCGCACACGCTGACGCCAGACCGAACCCGGCTGCTGCTGGCGCTCGTCGCCGCCGGGATCGCAACGGTGCTCCCCGCCGGCGCCGGTCAGGTGATTGCGATCCTGCTCGGGGGCGTCGCCGGGGCGGTGCTGCTGCGGGAGGCACCCGGCACCGATGCCGGCGAGCGCCTCCCGATGTCGCTCCCGGTCGGGCGGCGGCTCGGCGGGGTCGTGCTCGTCGTCTTCCTCGCGCTCCTGCTCGCGCTGCCGATCGCCCGCCAGATCGTGTCCGACCGGCCGCTCGCCGTCTTCGAGAGCTTCTACGTCGTCGCCTCCTTCGTCTTCGGCGGCGGGCATGTGGTCCTCCCCCTGCTGCAGGCACAGGTCGTCCCCAACGGCTGGCTGACGAACGCGCAGTTCCTGGCCGGCTACGGGGCGGCGCAGGCGATGCCCGGCCCGCTGTTCACGTTCGGCGCCTATCTCGGCGCAATGGCTCTCCCGGGCGGCGGTGGCATCGCGGGCGCCGCGATCGGGCTGGTCGCGATCTTCGCCCCCTCCTTCTTCCTCGTCATCGGCATCCTGCCCTATTGGGACGCGCTGCGGCGGCGCTCCGGGTTCCAATCGGTGCTGCGGGGCGTCAACGCCGCCGTCGTCGGCGTGCTGCTGGCGGCCCTCTACAACCCGGTCTGGGTGACGGCGGTGAGGCAGCCGAGCGACTTCCTGCTCCTGCTCGTCGGATTCACGCTCCTGTTCGTGCTCCGCGCGCCTCCCTGGGTCGTCGTGCTCGCGGTGGGGGCGCTCGGCGCCGGGCTGCACGGGCTCGCACTCGTCGGTTAGCGGTTGGTGACGGACCGACCGCCGACCACTGGAGGAGGCGAAACGCCAACCACCGGCCTCCGGGGCTTGCAGGATTCGAGCGCAGATGGGAACATGCGTTCGTGGACGAGGAGCCCTGCATTCTCCACGCCGACCTCGACTCGTTCTTCGCCTCGGTGGAGCAGCGCGACCGCCCGGAACTGCTGGGCAAGCCGGTGATCGTCGGCGGCGGCGTCGTCATGGCGGCGAGCTACGAAGCGAAAGCGTTCGGTGTTCACGCCGCGATGAGCGGGCGCACGGCCCGCCGCCTCTGCCCGCAGGCGGTCGTCGTCGAGCCCCATCTCCAGGCCTACATCGACGCGAGCGACCAGGTCTTCGATCTCTTCGAGCGGACGACGCCGCTCGTCGAGGCGGTCTCGATCGACGAGGCCTTCCTCGATGTGCGGGGCCTGCGAGGCATCGCCGGCACCCCCCGCGAGATCGCGGAGCGGCTGCGTCGCCGCGTCCGTGAGGAGGTGGGCTTGCCGATCACGGTCGGCATCGCGCGAACGAAGTTCCTCGCCAAGGTCGCGAGCGCCGTCGCCAAGCCCGACGGGCTCCTGCTCGTGCCGGCGGCCGGCGAGCTCGGCTTCCTGCATCCCCTCCCCGTCGAGCGCCTCTGGGGCGTCGGCCGGTCGACCTCGGAGAAGCTGCGTCGCCAGGGTGTGCGGACGGTCGGCGATCTCGCCGCGGTGACCGAGGACACGCTCGTCTGGATGCTCGGACCCGCCGCCGGCCACCATCTGCACGCACTCGCGATGGCGCGCGACCCACGGCCCGTGCGGCGGCGCCGGCGACGGCGGTCGGTCGGCTCGCAGCACGCCCTCGGTCGCGACCCCCACTCGCC
>JBAPVZ010000458.1:0-2154 GCA_049283435.1 Candidatus Dormiibacterota bacterium | reverse complement strand
GCTCAAGCTCGGCGGGATCGTCCTCGTAGGAGATGAACGTTATGTCCGGGAAGTCACTCGCAAACCGCGCTCGGTAGTCGACGCCGTCGTTCCGGCCCAGGTTGCCACCGACGAGGACGAGGGGTTTCGCTTCGATCACGTCTCGCAAGCTAGTCGAGCACGAGGCGCGCGTGCCCCCGGGGTGGCGATCGACGAGGAGCGAGGAACGGGCGCTGCGCAGACGGCAAAGCACCCGAGACCCGCGGCCCCGGGAACGTCACCTGCGGGAGCAGCCACCGCGGCCGCGACCGTCAGTCGCGGTAGCGGTAGACGATGCGACCCCGGTTCAGGTCGTACGGCGACAGCTCGACGCGCACGCGATCCCCGGGCGTCATCCGAATGCGGTAACGCCGCATGCGGCCCGCCGAGTAGGCGATGAACCGGTGCTTGTTCTCCAGCTCGACCTCGAACATGGTGTTCGGCAAGGCCTCGGTGATCACCCCGTCAAGGACGATCGCTTCTTCCTTTTGAACTTCCCCATCGGGGTCGTGGTGCCGGTTGCGCGGCGTGCGCCGCGCGCTTCGTCTGGGCGTTGAAGATCGTGCCAAGGTCGCTCATTCTAGGCCGGCCTGGCCCGATTCGGCGGGGGCGCCGAAGCGGGCGACCAGGTGCCCCGACGCGCTGCAACCGCCCCTCGTCGTGCTCACGGGTGCGGGCGGCCCCCTCGATCCCGCGCGTCCAGCCGGTCGATCGGGTGAAAGTGCAGCGTCGTGACCGGAGCGGGTCGACGCGCTCGCCTCGGGCCGAAGTCGGGCCCGGGTGGCGACGTGCACGACGCGCGACGCACCCGCATCCAAGAGACCGGCTCAACGGCACAGCGCCCGAGCCGGGTCAGCCGTGCCGCCGGAGCCGCGATTCGAGGTGCCGCTGCAACGGCTGGCCGACGGTCGCCATGTCGTGGGTGAATCGCAGCTCTTCGGCTCCCTCCCCCGCCTCCGTTTCTCGTCCTCGCAGCGCGTAGATGCGCCGTCCCGCCGTCACCTCCTTCGCCGAGGGGGTCCGGGCGACGGTCTGCGTCGCCAGCTCGGCCCGGCCGTTCGCCACCTGCCCCACGTAGATCTCCGCGATGCCGGTCGGGAGCGCGAGGACGAGCTCGGCGCCGCCGTCCGGTTGCGCGCGCCAGAAGCCGAGCTCGGTGGCACCGGGGCGGACCCGGACTCCCCGCTCGTCGAGAATCCAGGTTCGGCTCAGCGACTGGAGGAAGGGGCGTCCGTCGGTCGTGATCGTCAGCTCATGCTCGAACCGGAACGGCGCGATCGTCGAGTAGCGGCCGTCGCCGGCGCCGGTCCAGGTGCCGAGGAGGAATGCGAGCGGCTGGATCACTTCGGCGAGGGCGGGGGTCTGGTTCGGAGACGCCACGGGGACATGATGTGCCAGGTGGCTGGTTCGTCGCACCGACCCGCGCCCAGTCCTGATCCGCTCGCGGCACGGGGTGCTGCTGGATCCCGGATGCCGAGCGCTCGACGCACGGCGTTCAGGCGACATGGCGGGGCCGGGCTCGGCGATCCCCGGAGATGCCGGAACCCGAGGCGCGGAGCGATCTCCGTCGTGCGCGGATGCCGGGCAGCCCCCGGGAGCCGGCGCTGTTGACAGGCTGACAACGAGGACATATGCTCCCCTGGCCTGAGAGCGCTCCGGACCAAGGTAGCTGCGCACCGCAGGGGGGGCCCGGACGAGGAGTGCTCTTGGGAACGAGACGAAGGCGTGATGAGACCGAAAGTCCGCGGAGGGCCACACTCCGGCGCAGGTGCCCGATGACGGCGGACAGAGGCTTGCCAGCAGCAATTCGTTCCTGATCCGGGAGGCCGAGAGGAATCCATATATGAGTACGTCCAGGCTCTTCGATCGAAGGCAGTTCCTGCGGCTATCGGCGATGGCCGCGGCCGGCACCGTCGTCGCCGCCTGTAGCAGCGGCGGGGGATCCTCCGGCGGCAGCTCCTCCACCGGCGGCGCGATCAACGGGCAGTTCCGTATCACCAAGACCGACGTCGAGTACGCCCAGGACATCCCCTTCAACGGCACCCTGAAGGAGGCGCCCACGCTGGCCGCGCTCGTCAAGCAGGGCAAGCTCCCACCGGTCGATCAGCGCGTCCCCAAGCCGCCCTACGTGATGCC
>JBAPVZ010000457.1:0-6369 GCA_049283435.1 Candidatus Dormiibacterota bacterium | reverse complement strand
GTCCGATGGTGATGCTGAGCTTCTGGTCCCCCGAGCACTCGACGGGGGCGTACGCCAATCCTGCTGAGCTGGTCAACGATTTCGCCGAGGTGTTGCGCGACGAGATTGCCCACCTCGCCAGCCTGGGGTGCCAGCACATCCAGCTCGACGCGCCGGAGCTGACCTTCCTGGTCGGCGACGGCATGGCCTTCAGTGCCTTTGAGGCGGCCGGATTCACGGCCGAGTCATTTCTCGATACTGAGGTCAACATCCTCAATGGCGTCGCCACCGCGCCCGGCGTGACGTTCGGCGTTCACCTCTGCCGGGGCAACAAGGAGAACGATTGGCACTCCGCGGGCGGGTACGAGAACATCTCCAAGAGCCTCTTCCCCCGCCTGAAGTCGTTCGACTACCTGCTGCTCGAGTTCGACGACGAGCGCTCGGGTGGATTCGAGCCCCTGGCCGACGTTCCCGATGACACCTGCGTCGTGCTCGGCCTGGTCTCGACCAAGCGCGTCGAGGTAGAGGACCACGACGCCCTGCTGCGCCGGATCGACGAGGCGGCCGAGCATCACCCCCGTGAGCAGTTGGCCGTCTCCCCGCAATGTGGGTTTGCCTCGATCTCCTACGGCAACCCGATCGGAGAAGCGGCTGAGCGGGCAAAGCTCGAGCTCGTGGGCCAGATCGGCCACGACGTCTGGGGCTGATGCGGGCGGACAGACGGCTATGAGCCGCGAGCTGGAGCCGGGGCGCCTGTACCGCATGCCGGTCCACTTCGGACCCAGTCCGGGTCCGCGGGAGCGGCCCGACGGCGGCCGTCTGGACCCTGATGTGACGCGGGAGGCGCTGCGCGTCTCAGTTTCCTTCCGCACGCGGGCGCAAGCGCTCACCTCCATCCTGCCGCCGGGGTTTGCCCTCGACGGCGAGCCCGTCGCCCGTCTGGAGGCCAGTTACATGAGCGGCATCCCCTGGCTCGCCGGACG
Organism: Candidatus Dormiibacterota bacterium; assembly: GCA_049283435.1. Taxonomy (GTDB): domain Bacteria; phylum Chloroflexota; class Dormibacteria; order Dormibacterales; family Dormibacteraceae; genus CAVTSA01. The sequence goes on along the minus strand of JBAPVZ010000457.1, from coordinate 5,407 downwards.
GGGCTACAACACCTTCGGAGTCACCGTCCCGGCGGTCTGGGAAGGCCAGGAGACGGTCGCCGGCGATCTGGTCGCGGTCCTGTTCGAGAACCTCGCCGATCCGATCATCACCGGCCGTGAGGAGCTGGGCTGGAACAAGCTCTGGTGCGAGTTGCCAGACCTCGAGCGCGTGGCCGACGCCGCCACCTGCCGCGCCTCTTGGCTGGGCTTTCAGTTCGCTCGCGTGCAACTGTCAGGCCTGCGCCCGGTCGACGTTTCGCCGCCGGTCGCGGCCGGTCGACCGCGGCTCAGCTACAAATACATCCCCGCCAGCGGGGACTGGGGAAGCGCGGACGTCGCCTACGCCACCGTCGTCCCGGTACAGGACGCCGGCGCACAGGTCACGGAGATGTGGCGGGGCGACGCGACCATCGAGATCGCCGAGGCTCGCTGGGACGACCTGCCGACGCTGTTTCGGGTCGTCAACGGGCTCGCCGCGCTACCCCGCCTGGAGGTTCTGGACGCGACCCTCACCCGGGCGCTCGGCAGCGACGACCTCTACACGATCCGGAAGCTGTCATGACTCCATCGCCGCCGGAATGCGGTAGATCCGGCCGGCTTGGATGAGCGCCTCGCCGCCCCACTCTCCACCGGCCCCGGCCACCAGCCATTGCAGGATTGCCCACAGGTCGCGGTCAGCGGCCTGTTCGTCCATTGGCTCCAGACCCGGCACCAGCGCGTCGATCGACACGCCTGACGGAAAGGCGTGCGCGGAGCGGCCAAAGAAGACGAGCTGATAGGCGCGGTCCTCGACGCGCAACAGTCCGGGTGGGCCAAACGGGTTCCGATCCAGCGCGAAGGTGCGCGCGAGGAAGGCGCGGAATTCGGGATAGTGGCCGAGATCGTGCTCGGCCAGGAGCGGAACGGCCCTGTGCCCCACGGGCCACTCGTCGCTCGCTGCGATCACCACCGACGGATGGTCGCTCATGGGCCGCCTCGGGCTCGGTCGCGCACGGCGTGATCGTCGCGGACGGTGCGATCCGCGAACTCGGCGAGCAGTTCCCCGATCTCGGAGCCCGAGTCCTCTTGCACGAAGTGGCGCCCAGTGACCACATGCGTGCCCTCGGCGTGCGGCCAGACGTCATGCCATTGCGCGGCGAAGATGTCCACGGGGAACACGTCGTCCTGCCGGCCCCAGATCACCGTCGCGGGCAGCTGAAGGCCACGGACGCCCGCTTCAAGCGTGGCGAACCAGTCCGCGGTGAGGTCCGTCGATAGACCCAGAGGGATCGACCGCGGCCAGATCCAGGTCAGGGCTCGCTCGTCCGGATCCTCCAGCACCGCCGTGTACCCGGCACGGCCCCGTTGGTTGAACCGTTCACGGTCGTCCACCGACAGGTACATCCCGCGCCCGGGCATGGCGGCGTGGTTGCCGGCCAGGTAGGAGCCGACGAGAGGAGCGTGCATCAGCCGCCACGGCGTCCCGAGATGAAGGCTCGAGGTGGGCGACACCCACGCCCAGGTCGACATGACCGCCACCGCCGCGGCCCGCTCCGGACGGGCGAGCACGGCCGCCAGGCCGGTCGGCCCTCCCCAGTCGTGACACACGAAGGTGACCCGGTCGAGGTCCAGTCGGTCGATCAAGGCGACCACGTTGGCGGCGTGATTTTCGAGCGTGGCCCACCGGTGGTCGTGCGGCTTCTCGGACAGGCCGAAGCCGATCTGGTCCGGGATGACCACCCGATATCCGGCCGCCAGCAGGGGCACCGCCACATCCCGCCACAAAAAGCCCCAGGTCGGGTTGCCGTGCAGCAGCAGCAACGGCGGCGCGTCGCGCGGACCCTCGTCGACGTAGTGCATCCGTCGGCCGTTGACGGTCACGAACTGCGACTCGTACGGGTACTGCGCCCTGATCGCAGCCGGCAGGTCGACGATGCGGGCCAGCATGCCTCCAACCCTATCCCACCGGTTCGCCGGATGCATCCGAGTTGCTCGGCTTGACCCATCCACTCACTTTGGATACAGTCAGCGCGCATGAGCATGGCGGCGAACCGCGTACTGATTGTCGGCGGCGGGCTGGCCGGCGTTTCTGCCGCGATTGCGCTCCAGCGCGCGGGTATCGACGTCGAAATCGTCGAGCGGGAGCCGGTGTGGGGCGCGCTGGGGACGGGAATCACGCTCATGGGACCGGCGATGCGGGCCCTCAAGCAGCTGGGCGTCCTCGAACAGTGCCTGGCCGAGGGCGACGGCGGCTCCGAGATGTGCCTGTTCAGCGCCGAGGGCGAGCTGCTCCACACCCTGGAGATCCCGGGGTTGCTCGGACAGGAATGGCCCGCGGTCGGCGGGATGATGCGCCCGACCTTGCACCGGATCCTCGCTGAGACCGCCCAGGCGGAGGGTGCGTCGGTACGCACCGGCACGACGGTGGACCTGCTGGAGCAGCATCCTGACCGCATCGACGTCGAGTGCAGCGACGGGTCCAACGAGTCATACGACCTCGTGCTCGGCGCCGACGGCATGCGCTCCCAGGTTCGCCAGCTGGTGTTCGGCGACGACGCACCGGAGCCGCAGCCACTCGGTCAGGCGGTTTGGCGCGCGCTGGTCGACCGGCCCGCGGCGGTGACGGGCGAGTTTCAGTTCTATGGTCCGGGGCTCAAGACGGGGTTCACGCCGCTGGGTCCGGATCGGATGTATGAGTTCCTGGTTCAGCCGGTGGCCGACACCGTCCTGCCCGCGCCCGAGGAGCGCCCGGCGCGGATGCGCGAACTGCTGTCGGTCTTCGGCGGTGTCGTGGCCGAGGTCAGAGAGACGATCACCGAGCCCGAGCAGGTCGACGTGCGCAAGCTCTACTGGCTTCTCATGCCCGCGCCGTGGTATCGCGGCCGGGTCCTCCTGATCGGCGACGCCGCCCACGCGACCACGCCGCAACTGGCCATGGGAGGCGCGATTGCCCTGGAGGACGGAATCGTGCTCGGTGAGGTCCTCGCCTCCGAAGACCAGCTCGAGACGGCGTTGGAAAAGTTCATGGCCCGTCGCTACGAACGGTGCAAGATGGTGGTGCAGAACTCGGTGCAGCTCTCCGAGTGGGAAAAAAACGCCGCCGAGCACGAAGAGGACGCGGGCCGCCTTCAGGGCGAGAGTCTGGCGGCCCTAGCCGCGCCGATCTAGAAGCCTGAGGCGTCCTGCCAATTGGATGCAATTGCCTTGACTTCATCCATCTGAAGCGATTAGATTCTCGCTCGTCTGCTGGCGGAACGGAGGTCACATGAGCGAGGAACAGGCAGTCACTGGAATGCAGTCAGGCCGCAGCACAGTCCGCCGATGGCCACCACGGGCCGAGCACGTGGGGAGCCTGCTGCGGCCGAAGCGATTGCTCGAGCGCTTGGGCGATTTCCAGGCGCGCGAGGCCAACGTGGCGATGGCCGAGGGCCAGGGCGTGCCCGACGAGCTGCGGGCACTCGAGGACGAGCTGATCAACGGCGCCGTCACTAGACAGATCGATGCCGGACTGGATGTGGTCAGCGACGGCGAATTCCGGCGGGCATTCTTCACCGGTGGCGTCGACGTTGCCCTCAGCGGCTTCCAACCCAACCAGGCGAAGATCGTCTTCGAAAACGCCGCTGGCGAGACGATGGAGAGCACCGGCCGCCCCACCGTCGCCTCGCGCCTGGAGAAGATCGGAAATCCGTTAGTCCCTGAGGCCGAGTTCCTGGCCAGGATCACCGACCACCCCTTCAAGATCACGATGCCGGCCGCCTCGATGTACCAGTGGTATGGCGTGTGGAGGCCCGGGATCACCGACCAGGCCTACGCTGACGTCGATGCGCTCGCCAACCACTTCGTCGCACTCCTGCGTGAGTTCGTCGACGAGGCGGTCGCCGCTGGCTGCCACTACATCCAGTTCGACTTCCCCTTCTATCCGCTGTACGTCAATGAACGCCATCGGTCCAACTGGCGGGCGATGGGATTCGACGACGAGGCCTACCTGGAGCGGATCCTGCGCGTCGACCGCGAACTCGTGGAGGGCCTGCCCTCCGATGTCCACACGGCCTTGCACCTCTGCCGCGGCAACGCCGGCGACTGGTGGTTGACGAGCGGATCGCTCGACCCGGTGGCCGAGCAGGTTTTCGCCCTTCCCTACGACAGCTTCCTCGTTGAATGGGACGACAAGTTGCGTGACGGCGACTATTCAGCGCTCCGTCACGTGCCCAAGGGTCCTGTCGTCGCCGTGGGGATCGTTTCCACTAAGCGGCGCGAGGTCGAATCCGCCGATCAGGTCGTGCGCGAGATCGACGCCGCCTCGGGCTACCTTGATGTCGACCAGCTTGCCATCACGGCGCAGTGCGGGTTCGGCACCGTAGCCGGGATGGAGAGCGTCGACGAGGACACGCAATGGCGCAAGCTCGCCGTCATCGGCGAGGTCGCCGACCGCGTCTGGCCTCGGTGAGCCGGGGACGCCGACCGTTGAGGCGCGCTCTCTTCAGGCCGCGGCGTGCGTCGGTGTTGGTCGGGCGCCGGTAGCGGCTTAGACGGCTACCGGCTCTATGAACCGGCGCTTGGGCTCGGCGGTGAGGAGCGGCGATAGCCCCACGGACGTTCCGCTCTCTTGCCGCCACTGCGCGTAGGCGGCGTGTTGCCCATGGCTGGCCCAGTGGAGGATGAGCACGATCCGGTCCGGGTCCTGCTCGTCGAGATAGACCTCCACCCCTTCGGAACCATCCCAACCGCGCGTGGCCACGAGGATGTCCTTCAACTCTTCCAAGAAGGCGGCTCGTTGTCCGGGCTGAGCAATCATCTCGACCAATTGAGCTATTGCATCCATTTCCCGGATTATATACATCTCCCGTGAATCGCCTCGCGACCTGGCGACCAGACAGGACCACGCCCCTTACGCGGACCGGCGGCGGGGGGGAGGAGGCGATGAATCTGACTCTGGATCGCTGTCTAAGCGGGTACGCACGAACGCCGCTACCACTGATTGGAGTCACGATGCCGAAGCTGATTTATCAAGCGATCGCCTCGCTCGACGGGTACGTCGAGGACGAACAGGGCAAATTCGACTGGGCCGTGCCCGACGACGAGGTGCACGCGTTCGTCAACGATCTCGAGCGGCCGATCGGCACCTACCTCTACGGTCGCCGGATGTACGAGACGATGGTCTTCTGGGAGACCATGAGCCCCGGGACCGATCAGGCGGCGGTGTTCTCGGACTACGCCAAGATCTGGCGTGCGGCGGAGAAGATCGTGTACTCCCGGAACCTCGAGACGGTGTCCAGCGCGAGGACCCGGATCGAGCGCGACCTCGAGGCCGATGCGGTCCGGCAGCTCAAGGAGACCTCCAGCGCCGACATCACCATCGGGGGTGCCGAGCTCGCCGGCCAGGCGCTCGCTCAGGGCCTGGTCGACGAGTGCCATCTGTTCCTCGGGC
>JBAPVZ010000456.1:0-3605 GCA_049283435.1 Candidatus Dormiibacterota bacterium | reverse complement strand
CCGCCGCCGACCCCGGTCCCGACGCCGGTGCCGACGCCCGTCCCGACGCCGGTGCCGACACCCGTGCCGACCCCGCCACCGACGGCGAGCCCGACCGCGTCGACGCCGACTGCCTCACCGGCCTGATCCGCTCGGCCGGCGCGGAAGCGGGCCCTCCTCAGCCGGTCGGTTCGACGACGAACGTCGTTGCCGGGCGCCGGACGACGACCGCGCCGTGGGGAGCTGGCGGGGACGCGCCACGGTGCGCGGTGAGCCGCACCCGTCGCCGCAGCAGCCGGTGGAGCCGACCGTGCTCCGACTCGGCGAGCGGCGGGGGGTCCGCATCCGCGCCGCCACGCAGCGGGAGGAACCGGCACGGGGTGAGCGATTGCGCGAGCAGGTGCTCGCCCTGCCGGCACCAGCCGACCGACAGCTCGATCTCGGGGTCGAGCCGCAGCGGGGCGACCAGGCGCCCCGACGCCGCGAGCTGATCCCACCAGGCGGGAGCCAGATCGGTCGCGGCGGCGGTCACCTCGATACCGTCGTAGGGCGCCCCGGCGGGCCAGCCGAGCCAGCCGTCGGCGAGCTCGATCTCGGCTTCGAGGCCGGCGTCCAGGAGGTGGTCGCGCGCCGCGGCGCAGAGCTCGGGATCGACGTCGACGCTGACGACCGACCCGCCGGGACCGGTCAGGGCCCGGAGCAGCGCGGCGTTGTACCCGCTGCCCGCCCCGATCTCGAGAATGCGGTGCCCCGGCTCGACGCCGAGCTGCGCCAGCATCAGCGCCATCATCCCGGGCTGCGAGGACGAGCTCAGCGGAACACCGACCTCGTCCCGGCGCGTCACGACGACGTCGTCGCGGTAGACCTCGCTGAGCGGGGCGCCGGGGAGAAAACGGTGGCGCGGCACCGTCGCGAACGCGCGGCGCACCTCGGGATCAGGCAGCACGCCCGAGAGCAGCAGGCGCTGCACGAGCCGTCGATGCCACCAGGCTGCGGTCCACTCCCGCATCCCGTGTTTCTACGCCGCGTGTCTTCTATGACGCGAGGCGGCGCAGCACCTCCAGGTTCGCGGCGTCGGGGCCGTTGCCGTCCAGGCCGGGCACCTCGAGCACGAACGGGACCTGTTGCAGCCGGGGATCGTGCAGCAGGGCCCGGAAGCCGTCCTCGCCGATCTCGCCGGCCCCGATGTTCGCGTGGCGGTCGCGGTTCGAGCCGAGCGGCGTCTGCGAGTCGTTGCAGTGGATCACCTGGAGCTGCTCCAGGCCGACGACTCGCGTCCATTCGTCGAGCGTCGCCTGCGCGGTCTCCGGCGTTCGCAGGTCGTAGCCGGAGGCGAACGCGTGGCAGGTATCGAAGCAGACGCCGACGCGCGGGTCGCCGAGCGCGTCCAGCATCGCGCGCAGCTCCTCGAACCGGGCCCCGACCGAGCCGCCGGTGCCCGCGTTGTTCTCGATCAGGAGACGGGCATGTTGCGGGTCCGCGCGCTCCATGACCGCTCGCAGGTGCGCGGTGATCGTCGGCAGCATGGTGTCGAAACCGGCGCCCTTGTGGCTGCCGGTGTGGAAGATGACGCCCGCGATGCCCAGCTTGTCGGCGGCAGCCAGGTAGCCGGCGAGAGTGCCCTCCGAGCGCCGGCGCATCGTCTGGTCCGAGCCGGCGAAGTTGATCAGGTAGACGGCGTGAAAGTAGAAGGGCGGGTTGCCCGCTTCGTCGGCGGCCTCGCGAAAGCGGGCGACGCGCTCGTCGTCGAGCTTCGGCGAGCCCCAGTAGTTCGGCGGCGTGGGGTGCACCTGGATCGCCTCGGCGCCCATCGCGGCCGCCCGACCGAACGCGAGGTGCAGCCCACCCGAACTGTCGACATGAGCACCGAGCGGTGGCATGCCTCCAGTGTCCTGCATCGCGCGCCCGCCGGTCGGGCAACGGGTGTCGAGACGTGTACCCACGCCACGAAACTCCGCAGGCTCCGTTTCGCGGGGACCCCGGTGTGTACCCACCCCACGAAACTCCGCAGGCTCCGTTTCGCGGGGACCCCGGTGTGTACGCTGCGATGGCGGAGAGCGGATGGCGGTCTACCTGTTGAGCGATCTCGAACTCGGGGTGCGGGATGCCGTCGTGCGTGAGCCCGACGGTCCCCATGCCGCCGTCGCGCGTGGTGCCGATCTGCAGCTCCTGCTGGCACACCTGGATCGGCGCCCCGACTGCCGGACGGTCGCGCTCCTCGGCGTGCCGGACGCGGTGCCCGACCTGGACGCGCTCTCCGGCCGCCGACTCTACGTCGCCGAGCGGCGCACGCGCCCCCGGCGGCAGTTCGTCGAGCTGGCGACCGAGGCGGGGGCGGACGTCGAGTGGTTCCAGGGTGAGATGCCGCCCGTCGAGCTGCTGTCCGCCTGGTTGCTCCCGATCCCGGCGATCGTCCTCGCGGCGGGCTCAGGGAGCCGCATGGGCGGTGGCAAGATGCTGCGCCCCCTGGGGGGCCGCCCGCTCGTCTGCTGGGCGATCGACGCGGCGATCCGGGGTGGCTGCCACGGAGTCTTCGCCGTCTACGCGGAGGCGGCGGTCCGGGAGGCGGTCGCCGGCCTCGCACAGCCGGTGTTCAACCCGGAGGCGGCGAGCGGGCAGGCGTCGTCGCTGCGGGCCGGCCTGCTCGCGCTGCCCGAGGAAGCGGCGGCGGCCGTTATCCTGCTCGGAGACCAGCCTCTCGTCGGCGGCGGATCCGTCCGTGAGGTGCTCGCGACCTGGCGGACGCCGGACGCCCCCGCCGCGGTCGCCGCCTCGTACGCCGAGGGATGGCTGCCTCCGGTCGTGATCGATCGTGGGCTCTGGCCGGACGTCGAGCAGCTGACCGGCGATCAGGGGGCGCGGGCGCTGTTCCGGCGTCGCCCCGAGCTGCTGCGGGCCATCCCGGTCGACGGCAGGGCCGAGGACGCCGACACGCCGGCCGACCTGGCCCGCATCGAGGCGATGCTGCGAAGGCTGCCTCCCGGGGCGACCGAATGATTCAATAAGGCGATGGCGCAATCACGGCCGGTCTACCGCCAGGAGCTGACGCCGCTCTCGTTCCTCGAGCGTTCGGCGTCGGTGCACGCCGACCGCATCGCCGTGGAGGACGGTGACCTCGTCTATACCTATCGCGAGTGGCGCCGGCGAGCGCACCGTTTCGCGTCGGCGCTGCGGCGGTCCGGCGTCGCCCCCGGGGATCGCGTCGCGTTCCTCGCCCTCAACTCGGAGCCCCTGCTGCTCGCGCACTTCGCCGTGCCCATGGCGGGGGCCAGCCTGGTCGCGATCAATACGCGCCTCACCGCGAACGACATCGGGTGGATCGTGGAGCACTGCGGCGCGCGGGTCCTCTTCCACACTCCCGAGCTGGCGCCGCTGCTCGAGGGGCTGCCGGAAGGGGTGCGTCGCATCGACACCGGACACGAATTGGAGGAGCTGCTCCAGACCGGCTCGACGAACGACGAGCTGCCCGCGCTGGACAGCGAGGACGACGTGCTGGCGATCGACTACACGTCCGGCACGACGGGGCGTCCGAAGGGGGTCATGTATCACCACCGGGGCGCCTACCTGAACGCGATCGCGATGTCGGAGGAGCTGCACCTGCGGCCGGGCTCGCGCTACCTGTGGAC